>CAZZWW010000069.1:0-10750 GCA_964657815.1 Vulcanimicrobiota bacterium
TACGCGCATCGGCCGGCATCGCCGTTTCCCCGCAGTGTGAGCTGAGCTATGAAGCGGCAAGTCTCCCCGCTTCGGCCGAGGTCTCGATGCCCATTTCGCTCCGTCAGGCTGTCGCCACGGTCGTCCTTGTCGCGGCGACGGCTTGCATCGGTCAGACGGCTCGAGCCGCGGGCAGCTACGATTTCCTCGCCGCGCCCGAGATCGACCTCAACCGCATCTTCCGCCTCGACAAGGCGACCGGGGAGGTCGGCGCCTGCCAGTTCGGCCTCAAGGACGGCTCGCCCGTCGGCGTCACGCTCTGCTACGCCCCGGGGCAGGGTGCCGGCCCGCAGGGCTCGAGCGACTACGCGCTCGTCGCCTCTCGCCACGAGCAGGAAGGCGGCGTGTGGCGCGTCGACCTGCGCACCGGCATGATGTCGATCTGCTACGTCCTCAACGAAGCCGTGGTGTGCACCCCGCAGGCGAAGTAGCGCCGCCTCGGACCTCGCTCGCCGGCGCCCTTGCCGACGAAGCTTCGCCGTGCTTCATCGCGGCCTCTCCCGACCTTGATCGAAAGATTGCCATGGCGCCGGAGCCTTTCGACCAGGACGCCGCCAAGTACGCTGCCGCCCATCGCGCGATCGAGTTCGTCGAGAGCGGCATGCGGCTCGGGCTGGGGACCGGCTCGACGGCGACGGCCTTCGTCGAACTCCTGGGCGAGCGCGTGGCCTCCGGCCTCAAGATCACTGGCGTTCCGACCTCCGAGAGGACGGGAGCGCTGGCCAAAGAGCGCGGCATTCCGCTGGCGACGATCGACGAGATGCCGGAGCTCGACCTCACCATCGACGGCGCCGACGAGTACGACCCGGCATTGCGCCTCATCAAGGGTGGGGGGGGTGCCCTGCTGCGGGAGAAGATCGTGGCGACGGCCTCGCACCGCATGATCGTCATCGCCGACGCCAACAAGGCGGTGCGCGAGCTCGGACGCTTTCCGCTCCCCGTCGAGGTGAACCGGTTCGGCTTGGCCGTCACGCGCGCCGCCGTGATCCGGGAGGCGGAACGCTGCGGCTGCCGCGGACCCGTGACGTTGCGAGGAGGCGACCAGCCCTTCGTCACGGACGGCGGCCACCTGATCCTCGATTGCCGCTTCGGCCGCATCCCCGACCCCGAGACACTGGCGGCGTGCCTCTCGGCCATCCCCGGCGTGGTCGAGCACGGGCTGTTCATCGGCATCGCGAGCGCGGTGATCTCGGCCGGGCCGGACGGGGTGACAATCCTCGGTCACCCGGAAGCCCGATAAAAGCCCGGGTTCGATGATGTCGGCTGGGATCATGACAAAAGGCGTGTTGGGGAGGGCCTGTCGGCTGGGTGAGGCGTGAGGAGTCCGTGGCGTCCGCTCCGCGTGCTCCCCGTCATGCTGTGCGTCTTCTGTGTGCCGGCGACACTCGGGCGCGCGCAGACGAGCGTCGTCGTCGTCCCGCCGCCAACGAAGCTGCCGGAGAACGGGGCGCCGGCCCCCGAGCACATCGCCAAGGCCCGCCAGCTGATCCTCGCAACCGGGATCTCGCGCTCGTTCGAGATCATCATCCCCGAGTTCATGGACCAGATCGGCATCACCCTGACGCAGTCGCGTCCCGACCTCGTGCGTGACATGAACGTCGTCCTGGCCGATCTGAAGCCGGAATTCGACAAGCAGTCCGACGAGATGGTCGATCAATCGGCGCGCATCTACGCGACGTTGCTTTCCGAGAAGGAGATCGACGCGATCCTCGCGTTCTTCAACAGCGAGGCCGGCCGCAAATATGTCGGGGCCCAGCCCTTGTTCCTGAACCAGTTGGTCTCCGGGATGCAGGCGTGGCAGCAGAAGATCTCGATCAACATGATGGCGCGCGTGCGCCAGGAAATGAAGAAGAAGGGCCACGATCTTTGAGCGCCTATGATTGCGACCTCTTCGTCATCGGAGCCGGTTCGGGAGGCACGCGGGCCGCTCGCATCGCGGCGCAGTACGGCGCGCGCGTCAAGATCGCCGAAGGCTACCGGGTCGGCGGCACCTGCGTGATCCGCGGCTGCGTGCCCAAGAAGCTGATGGTCTACGCGAGCCGATTCGCCGATGCCTTCGAGGACGCCGAAGGCTTCGGCTGGAGCGTGCCCAAGCCGTCGTTCGACTGGCGCAAGCTCGTCGCCGCCAAGGATGCGGAAATCACCCGGCTCTCGGGCATCTACGTCAAGAATCTCGAGAAGGCCGGCGTCGAGATCCTGCACGGCCACGTCGCCGTCGTCGACCCGCACGCCGTCGAGCTGGACGGGCGGCGCATCACCGCGGAGCGGATCCTCGTCGCCACCGGTGGCGAGCCGGTGATGCCGGGCAAGCTGCCGGGCGTCGAGCACGCGATCAGCTCCAACGAGATCTTTGACCTCGCGGAGTTCCCCAAGAGGCTCCTGATCGTCGGCGGCGGGTACATCGGGGTCGAGTTCGCCTCGGTGTTCACCCGCCTCGGATCGAAGGTGACCCTGGTCAATCGCGCGAACGGCATCCTGCGCGCCTTCGACGTCGACATGCGCACCGGCGTCCAGGATGCGCTGGCCAAGGCCGGCATCGACTTCAAGTTCGAGCGCATGCTCGAGAAGATCGAGAAGCGGCCCGACGGTCTCGCGGTGACGCTCGACGACGGCGAGACGATCATGGCCGACCAGGTGCTGCTGGCGATGGGCCGCATGCCGAGCACCAAGGGCCTCGGGCTCGCCGAGGTCGGCGTCGACCTCGGCCCGAAAGGCGAGGTCCGCGTGGACCCGCTGTCGCGATCCTCCGTGCCCTCGATCTTCGCCGTCGGCGACGTCACCGACCGTGTCGCCTTGACCCCCGTCGCGATTCGCGAGGGGCAGGCGTTCGCCGACACGATCTACGGCGGCACGGAGGTGGCGATGGATCATTCCATGATCCCGACGGCGGTGTTCACCACGCCGGAGATGGGCTCGGCCGGCCTGACCGAGGAGGAGGCGATGAGCACGCACACTTGCGTCGACATCTACGCCGCGAGCTTCCGGCCGATGCTGGCGACCCTGTCGGGTCGCGACGAGCAGGTGATCATCAAGATGATCGTCGACGGCAGAACCGACAGGGTGCTGGGCGTCCACATGCTGGGCGACCATGCCGGCGAGCTGGCGCAGCTCCTGGGCGTGGGCCTCAAGGCCGGCGCCACCAAGGCGGACTTCGACCGCACCTGCGCCGTGCATCCGACGGCGGCCGAGGAGCTCGTCACCCTTCGCACCCGAAGGACCCGTCACGAGCGCATGTCCGACGAGCCGACGGGACCGGGCATGGCCGACGCCGCCGCCTGAGGGTCCACGATGGTCTTATCGGATTGGTGACGCTTGCCTGCTTGTCTGGCGACGGCCGGGGCTTCTCCTTTCAAGTCGCAGCGGTCGGGGTCGTCCGAAGCAGCAACGAGGGCGGCCCCATTCATGCTTAACGCGGCGTTAACCATCCCCTGCGATGCTGTTTCATCGCTCGCGGGACACGATTCGCCATGGCAGCTGCGGCTCTCAAGATCGACATCGCACCGGATCGGCCCCGATCCGGCCCGCGGCTGCGGCTCGCCGAGCTGGCGTCGCTAGGCGAAACGGACATCGAGAACGGCCTGGCCGCCAATCTCAGCGCCGACCTGCACTCGCTCTTCGATCCGGTGGCCGACGGTGCGCTGCCGATCTATTTCGGGCCGCTGCTCGGCCGGCTTTACCTCGAAGGTCTCTGACGCGGGAGCGGCGCACTCATCGGCACGAAAAAGGCGGCCCGTGAGCCGCCTTTTTCGTGCCGAGCCGATGGACGACCCGCGCGCTACTTGATCTTGGTTTCCCGGAACTCGACGTGCTTGCGTGCGACGGGATCGTACTTCTTGAAGCTCAGCTTGTCCGTCTTGGTGCGGGCATTCTTCTTCGTCACGTAGAAGAAGCCCGTGTCCGCGGACGACAGAAGCTTGATCTTGATCATCGCGGCCTTGGCCATGGCACCCTTACCTCGGGCGCCGGTCGGACGCCGCTCTCAAATCAAAAGGCGGGCTCCCGTTCGAGAGCCCGCGCCGTACCCTTCATCCCGAAGCCACAGCCTGCTGTCAAGGCGTCGTCGAGAGAAGAGGAGGAATTGGTGCCCAGGGGCGGAATCGAACCACCGACACTGCGATTTTCAGTCGCATGCTCTACCAACTGAGCTACCTGGGCGTCGCCGGGTCGGTCGGACCCTCAGCGAGCGCGGCTTATAAGAAGGCGGACCATCCTTGTCCAGCCGACGATCTCGAGTCGTCGCGGCAAACCTTTGTGCCCTCGAAACCACACGCCCGTGAATGCCGCCGGCACGCTATTGTCGCCACAAATCAGCCGCCCGTTCGCAGCTTTTTAAGGACATCTTGCCAACCATGAACGGAGGCTTGAGGCCCGCATCGGCGGCCGCCGGTCCCGCCCCCCGCAACGGGAACTTGGAGCTCAAAGTGGCATCGAACCGTCTTTCGGCTGGTCTCTCGCTTCGCGCCTCTTGGCGCGCGCTCGCACTCGTCGGCGCGCTCGCCTCGCTCACCGGCGCCGCAAGGGCGCAGGAGTTCAGCGACCAGGCCGAGTGGGCCCAGGGCTACGATGCCGATGCGCGCCTCGCGGTCCAGCGCTCGACCACGCCGGTGCTCTCGCAGGCGACCTTCGATGCCACCGAGCGGGCCATCGAGACCTATCGCGGCATCGTCCAGCGCGGCGGCTGGAATCGCGTGCCGACCGGCCGCACCATCAAGCTCGGCTCCAACGGGGCGGCGGTCGTGGCGCTGCGCAAGCGCCTGATCATCTCCGGCGACCTCAATGGCTCTTCGGGCGATTCGCCCGTGTTCGACTCCTACGTCGATGCCGGCGTGAAGCACTTCCAGGCGCGGCACGGCCTGATCGAGAACGGCGTCGTCGGAGCCGAGGTCCTGGCGGCGATGAACATCCCGGCCGACACCCGGCTGCACCAGCTCGAGATCAACCTCGTGCGCCTGCGCGCTTTCTCCGGCAATCTCGGCGAGCGCTACGTCATGGCCAACATCCCGGCCGAGGCGGTCGAGACCGTCGAGAACGGCGTCGTCGCGACCCATCACCGCGCCGGCGTCGGCCGCATCGATCGCCAGTCGCCGGTGATGCAGACGCGCGCGCTCGACATCAACTTCAATCCGTACTGGCACGTGCCCGTTTCGCTGATCCACAAGGATCTGATCCCCAAGATGCTGGCGGATCCGAACTACCTCAACGAGCACCACATCCGCATCTTCGACAAGAACGGCCAGGAAGTGCCGTCGCAGTCGATCAACTGGCACTCCAACCAGGCGTTCGGCTACAATTACAAGGAGGATCCGGGCACCGAGAACTCGCTCGGCGTGGTCCGCATCAACATCAACAACCCCTACGGCGTGTACATGCACGACACGCCGGAGAAGGGCGTGTTCGGAGACGACAACCGCTTCGTCTCCTCGGGCTGCATCCGCGTGCAGAACGTGCGCGACTACGTGCAATGGCTGCTGAAGGACACGGCCGGCTGGGATCGCCCGCATATCGACGAGGCGATCCGCTCGGGTGCTCAGGTCAACGTCAAGCTGGCGCAGCCGGTGCCGGTCTACTGGGTCTACATCACCGCTTGGGCCAGCCCGAACGGCCTGACCCAGTTCCGCGACGACATCTACCAGCGCGACGGCTTCTCCAACACCGCCACCGGTTCGATCGGTCGTCCCGAGGCGCAGCCGGATGCCGGCCCTGACGACAACGTCAGCCGAACCAGCTACCGCGGCGGCTCCGATCGCGGTCTCGAGCCCGGCCCCGACGACCAGTAAAACCGTGCGCGGGCTCAAAATTCTTGAGCCCGTTCTCGAATTAAATCTGTCGGGTGGCGACTATGCCGCTCCTCGGCGCGCGTGCTAGAAGCGATCCCTTCGGAATACAAGAACCGGCCGCGAAAAGCGGCTTCATTCCCAAGGGGCTTCCATGACCAAGTCCGACGCCGGCTGGCGCGACTCGACGACCTTCTTCCACGCCGATCTGCAGTCGGTCGATCCGGCCATGTCCAAGGCCATCGATCAGGAGCTCGGCCGTCAGCGCGACGAGATCGAGCTGATCGCCTCCGAGAACATCGTCTCCAAGGCGGTGATGGAGGCCCAGGGCTCGGTTCTCACCAACAAGTACGCCGAGGGCTATCCCGGGCGCCGCTACTACGGTGGCTGCCAGTACGTCGACATCGCCGAGAAGCTCGCCATCGAGCGCGCCACGGAGCTGTTCGGCGTCGGCTTCGCCAACGTGCAGCCGAACTCGGGCAGCCAGGCCAACCAGGGCGTCTTCCTGGCGCTGCTGCAGCCCGGCGACGTGTTCATGGGCCTCGATCTCGCCGCTGGCGGTCACCTGACCCACGGCTCCAAGGTCAACGTCTCGGGCAAGTGGTTTAAGCCGGTGTCCTACGGCGTCCGCAAGGACGATTACCGCATCGACATGGATGCCGTTCAGAAGCTTGCCGAGGAGCACAAGCCCAAGCTGATCATCGCCGGCGGTTCGGCCTATCCGCGTCACTGGGATTTCAAGCGCTTCCGCGAGATCGCCGACTCGATCGGCGCCTACTTCATGGTCGACATGGCGCATTTCGCCGGCCTCGTCGCCGCCGGCCTGCACCCCTCGCCGTTCCCGCACGCGCACGTCGCCACCACGACCACGCACAAGACGCTGCGCGGCCCGCGCGGCGGAATGATCCTGACGGACGATGCCGATCTCGCTAAGAAGTTTAATTCCGCGATCTTCCCCGGCATCCAGGGCGGCCCGCTGATGCACGTCATCGCCGCCAAGGGCGTGGCCTTCGGCGAGGCGCTGAAGCCCGAGTTCAAGACCTACATCCAGCAGGTGATCGACAATGCCTCGACGCTCGCCGAGACGCTCGAGAGCAAAGGCTACAAGATCACCACCGGCGGCACCGAGAACCATCTCATGCTCGTCGACCTGCGCGACAAGGGGATCACCGGCAAGGCCGCGGAGCAGTCGCTCGGCCGCGCCCACATCACCTGCAACAAGAACGGCGTGCCGTTCGACGAGGCGTCGCCGATGGTGACCTCGGGCATCCGCCTGGGCTCGCCGGCGGCGACCTCGCGCGGCTTCGGCCATGCCGAGTTCCAGGAGATCGGCGAGCTGATCGCGACATGCCTCGACGGCCTCAAGGCCAACGGCGAAGAGGGCAATGCCGCGGTCGAGGAGAAGGTGCGCACGCAGGTCGCGACCCTGACCAAGCGCTTCCCGATCTACTGAGCGGCGTCGCGTGCGCTGTCCCTACTGCGGCAGCCTCGAGACGCAGGTGAAGGATTCGCGGCCGACGGAGGACTCCTCGTCCATCCGCCGGCGGCGCATCTGTCCTGATTGCGGCGGACGGTTCACCACCTTCGAGCGCGTGCAATTGCGCGAACTCGTGGTGACGAAGAAATCCGGCCGTCGCGTTCCGTTCGATCGCGACAAGCTGATGCGCTCGCTCGAAGTGGCGTTGCGCAAACGCCCTGTCGAAGGCGAGCGGGTCGAGCGCATGGTCAACGGCATCGTCCGCCAGCTCGAGAGCCAGGGCGACAGCGAGATCCCATCCGAGCGGATCGGCGAGCTGGTGATGGAGGGGTTGCGGGCTCTCGACGGCGTCGCCTACGTTCGCTTCGCGTCGGTGTACCGCAACTTCAGAGAAGCCCGCGATTTCAACATGTTGATCGACGAGCTTGCCAGCCAGCCCGAGGACGAGCCGGGCCGTGGCAGGCCGAAGCCCGCGCCGAGTCGCGTGTGAGCGGACAAACGGCGCGGGACTGCGACGCGGTCGGGAGCGACGACGACGCGCGCTTCATGGCGGCGGCGTTGGCGCTGGGCCGTCGCGGCCTGGGACGCACCGCGCCGAATCCCAGCGTCGGCGCGCTCGTCGTGCGCGACGGCATCGTCGTCGGTCGAGGCTACACCGCCGACGGCGGCCGGCCGCACGGCGAAATCCTCGCCTTGGCACAGGCCGGCGACGCCGCGCGCGGCGCCACGCTCTACGTCACGCTCGAACCGTGCAGCCACCATGGCCGCACGCCGCCGTGCTGCGAGGCGGTCGTCGCCGCCGGCATCGGCCGGGTGGTCTATGCCATCGACGATCCCAACCCGTTGGTCGCGGGGCAGGGCGCCGCCTACTGCCGTGCTCACGGCCTCGAGGTGGAGAGCGGTGTCGGCGCAGCCCAGGCGCAGCGCGACCATTCCGGCCACATCCGCCGCATGACGGCTGGCCGTCCGATGGTGACGCTGAAGCTCGCCGAGACGGCGGACGGCTTCGTTGCCGGCGGCCCGCACGATCCGCGCCTCGCCATCACCGGGGCCGCCGCCAACGGGACCGTGCACGTGCTGCGCGCCATGCACGACGCGATCATGGTGGGCAGCGGCACCGTGGTCGCGGACGACCCGCTGATGACGGTGCGCCTGCCCGGCGTCACCGCCAAGCCCCTGCGCATCGTGCTCGACGGGGATCTCTCCGTCTCCGCGCGCTCCCGCCTTCTGCAGACCGCAGGAGAGGCGCCTGTGCTCCTGGTCGCGCGCGAGAACGTCCCCGTTCCCCCGGCACTGTCGGGCGTCGAGATCCTTGCTGTCGCCGCCGGGCCCGACGGCCGCCTCGACCTCGCCGGCGTGCTGACCTCCCTCGGCGCACGCGGCCTGACCCGCATCCTGAGCGAGGGCGGGCCACGTGTTGCGGAGCAGTTGCTCACCCACGACCTCGTCGACGAGATCCTCCTCTTTACCGCGCCTCGGCCGCTCGTCGGCAGCGACGGTGTTCCAGGCCTCGGGCCGGCCGCGCGCGCCACGATCGACCGTGACTTCACGCTGATCGGCGAGCGGATGGTCGGCGCCGATCGCCTGCGCCACTATTCGATGGCCGGCTGATGTTCACAGGATTGGTGACGGATGTCGGCACGATCGAGCGGGTGGGCGCGGGCGAGACGCTGAGGCGCGTGCGGATCCGCAGTGGATATCCGCCAGAGGGGATCGTGCTCGGCGCGTCGATCGCCTGCGGCGGCCCGTGTCTCACCGCCGTCACCGTCGAAGCTTGCGACGATGGCTCGATCTTCGCCGTCGACGTCGGGGCCGAGACCTTGGCGCGCACCAGCGCCGGCGCTTGGCGCGCGGGCATGCGGCTCAACCTCGAGCGCTCTCTGCGGATCGGCGACGAGCTCGGCGGCCACATCGTGACGGGCCATATCGACGGCCTCGCCGAGATCCTCTCGATCGAACCGTTCGACGGCATGAGCCGCTTCGTCCTGCGCGCGCCCGAGAGGCTGCTCCGTTTCATCGCCGAGAAGGGCTCGATCTGCCTGGATGGCACCTCGTTGACGGTGAACGGCGTCGCGGCCGACACCTTCACCGTCCTGCTGATCCCGCACACGCTCGCGGTGACGACCTGGGGCGATCGAGCCGTCGGCGACCGTCTCAACCTCGAAGTCGATCTCATGGCCCGCTATGCGGCGCGTCTCGTCGAGACCGCGCCACGCAACGATCCGTAGCGCAACACGATGGTCCGCTGCTTGCCGCCGCGGAGGTCGATAGCCTCCTCCCCTCCGACTTCTTGTCCTTGATAGCGGCATCGTCGACGATGTCGACGCCGGTGACGTTCATCGCTGCGCGGACGGCCGCAGCATCACGCGCAGGATTGGAAGGATTCTAAGTTAGTTGACTTTGGAACGATTCGAAAGTAGAACGATTCCAGGTTCAACGAGCCCGAGACCGTCGGCCTCATGAGGAGAGCATCATGACTTCGCACTGCGAGAGCTGCACGTACTTCGACGAGCATCAGACCAATTCCGGCAAGCAGGCCGACGGCGAGGGTCTCTGCCGCTTCAACCCGCCGATCTCGCAGCCCGCGCCGGACGCGCACGGCCTCTGGCCGGTCGTCGGCGAGAAGGACTGGTGCGGCCACTACGCCGCCGGAGCCGCCGCCGCCCAGCACGCCGCGTAAGCATCGCAGTTCAGTGTTCGAGAAACCCGGCCTCGCGCCGGGTTTCTTGCGTTTTCAACCGCTTGGCGAGGGTTTTGCCTTCCGGCCATACGAGGGAGACAACGCGAATGCCGCTGACCGCCACCACCGACGAGCCGATCGAGCGCGGCATGTCGGCCGGGTTCAAGCTGACCATGCGCGACGGCGAGCGCGAGGTGCCGGTGATCGTGTCCCACGAGGCGCTCGGAGCCTTCGCGCCCGGCGCCCCCGAGCCCAGGCAGAGCCTCGCCGAGCGCCGCGCGGCGATCGAGGCGTCGGCGAGTGCCAAGTACGATCGTGGCGACGTCGCGAAGAACGGCCACGTCGTGATCACGCCTCGCGATCTCGCGTAGGGCAACGCGTCCGCGTCTTCTGTCTTCGATCGAGCTTCGCGCCAAGCCTCTGCGAGGAATGCAGATCCGGACCGGCCATGCGCCTTGCCCCGACACGGGGGGCTTGCTACCGAGACTGACCCCTTCACAAGCAAGCCGCGAGACCGATGGCCGAGCCGCGCCGATCCGCCATGCCGCCCGTCGATGCCGCAGGGGCGCGCTTCCTCGTCGTGGAAGCGCGCTTCTACGACGACATCGGCACGCTGCTGCTCTCCGGCGCCAAGCAGGCCCTGGGCGCCGCCGGCGCCGAGGTCGAGGTCGTGACCGTGCCGGGCGCGCTGGAGATCGCGCCGGCGCTGGCGATGCTGGTCGAGGATGGCGGCTTCGCCGGCGCCGTGGCGCTCGGCTGCGTGATCCGCGGCGACACCTA
>CAZZWW010000070.1:0-10558 GCA_964657815.1 Vulcanimicrobiota bacterium
CGCGTCACGGTGCGCGGCGCACCGACCTCGGCCGCGAAGCGGATCGGAAAGACCGCGAAATCAGGGGCGCTGCCCTTGTCCGGCGTCGGCCGCGCAGGAATCGGGCCGCCGTCGAGCGAGGACAGATACGCAATGTCGAGCTTCGGGGCCGCGGCATAGCCGATGTCCGCCACGCGCACCGGCGCCTCGGCGTAGAAATAGGAATCCGGGACGAAGGTGCCCGCCTCGCCGACGACGACACCTTGGGCCGCGCCGTCGCGGACGTAGCCGCGCGCCACGGAGCTATCCGGCGCCATGACCAGCGCGATCTGGGCGTCGCGCCCGACCCAGCGACCGCGATCGAGATCGGGGTCGAGCTCGCGCACCACGCCGGCGATCGGGCTCGTCAGCATCAGTTCGCGGCGTTCGCGCTCAAGGCCATCGAGACGGTCGAGCAGCAGCTTTCGCTCGGTCATGAGCGAAAGCGTCTCGGCACGATCCTCGGCGACGCTGGCACGACGCTGCAGCTTGGCGTCGACGAGGGCCAGCCTGATGCGCGCGAGCGCGCGATCCCGTTCGTTCTGCGGAGAGACCAGCGTGACCAGCGTCGCGCCGGCCGCGACCATTTCGCCACGGTGGACATGGACGGACCGCACCATCGCCGACGCCGTCGGGAAGATGCGGGCGTAAGCCGCGGGCTCGAGTACGGCCGGCACGACGACGGTTGTGCGGAACGGGAAGACCAGCAGCAGCAGGATCGACGCGGCCACGCAGGCGGTGATCCGTGAGCGTCGCGTCGCACGGATACCCTGCTTCAAGCGCCACCACATGGCGATCTCCTTCCAGACGGGGGCCACGAGAAACCAACCGACCTCGACGGCGAACAGTGCGATGCCGAGGAGCTTGAAGGTGGCGTGATAGACGAGCAGCGCGATGCCGGCGTAGACGATTGCGCGGTAGCAGACGATCGCCGCGGCATAGGCGATCACCACGCGCTGCTTGGCCGGGGTGAACTGGTCGGGCTTGGGCGCGCTAAGATCGAACAACGTCTCGCGGAGGCTCCAGCGCAGCAGCGCGAAGGCGCGGGACTGGAGGTTGGGGATCGCGAGCGCATCCGCCATCAGGAGATAGCCGTCGAAACGCATCATCGGGTTGAGGTTGATCAGCAGCGAGCTGACCACGCTGGCGGTGGCGACCAGGAAGGCGCCGGTGCGCAGCGAGCCCTCGGGCAGCAGCACCCAAGCGAGTGTCGCGTAGACGGCGAGTACCGCCTCGGCGATGATGCCCGCCGCATCGATCGCCATGCGCTGGCGGCGGTCTGGAAGCCGCCAGCTGTCGGTGACGTCGCAATAGAGCATCGGCACGACCACCATGAAGGCCACGCCCATGGAAGAGACGCGGCAGCCGTAGCGCGCGGCGGTGAAGGCGTGGGCGAGCTCGTGGACGGTTTTGGTGCCGACGAGCGCCAGCATGTAGACGAGCGCGCCGTCGAGCGAGAGGAAGCCGGCGAAGGTGCCGGTGAAGGCAGACCATTCCCGCGACACGAGGTAGAGCGCGACGAGCGCCGCGAGGCCCGTGATGAGGGCGAAGCCGCGGGTGTAGAGCGGCGCCGCGAGGAAGCCGGCGCGCTCGAAGGCACGGCGCGGACGCCACAGCGGGATCTTGATGAAGAGATAGTTGTGGACCAGCCACATCAGCGCCGAGGAACGTCCCGCGCGCTTTTTGCGGGCATGGCCCTGCCACGCGCCGGCCCCGTCTTCGATCAAGTCGTTGCGCTCGGCGAAGTCGAAGAACGCCTCGACAGTGCCGGGCGCGAGCATAGGACCGTCGTCCTCGAGCCGCGCCGTCAGCGCGCTTGGATCGGCGGGACCGTCCCAGGCCGAGAGCACGGCGAAAGCGTTGGGGTCGAGCTGGAAATAGGCATGGCGGATGCAATCGTAGAGCATCCAGCTCGGCGCACCACCGACGCGCGGCCCGCAGTAGAGGCGCAGATCCTGACGCAGGACGCGCGGTGCCGAGGCCCGCGCCTCAGAGACCGACGTGCTGGCGGACATAGCTGAGCGGACGCCGGAACAGGTAGAGCAGCAGGCTGGAGCGCGGCCCGTAAACCTCCGCCGTGCCCCTCACGCCGAGGCGCGGCACGTCGGCGTCGGGCGAAAGGCGCGCTTCGGCGCGAAAGGCGAAGACGTTGTTCTCGCCCATCTCCGCGCCGTGGCTGGCATGGTCGAGCCGCGCCTCGACGGCGTGCAGCGGCGCGCTGTCGAGGAACAGTTTTACACGCGCATCGTCCCCGAGCACGATGCTGTCGTCGACCGGCACGGCGACACGCGCCACCACGTGCTCGCGGTCGGCGATCTCCATGATGCGCTGTCCCGTCTGCACCGGGCGTCCCAGGAGATCGGTGGCGTCGTTGAAGATCGCGATGCCCGCACGCGGTGACCGCGTCACCGTCTTGTCGAGCAGATCTCTGGCATAGTCGCGCTCGGCGCGGCGAAGCTCGTATTCGGCGTCGGCGGCGGCGAGGTCGCGCTTGGCCTGCGGGTCGAGAAAGGCCGCCTGGCGAAGCTGCTTCCACTTGGCCTCGGCGACCGCCATCGTGCGCTCGGCGATGACGAGGTTGTCGCGCAACGTCGTGGACACGGTGGTGTAGAGCACGGCACCGGCCGCCACGGTGCTGTTGGGCTGCACCGCCACACTCTCGATCGTGCCGTCGCTCGACGCCGCGACGATGAAGGGACGATCCGGCACGATCTCGAACGGCGCCAACGCCGTGACGTGCGTCGGCGTAAGCGCCAGCAAGACGAACAGGCCGAGGACGCCGGCCGCGACGACGCCGGGCTTGCGCAGACGGTGCAGCGCGGCGGGTGGGCGACGGAAGCTCGCCCAGGCATGAGCGAAGCATTCGGCGAGGCGCTCGGCGATGCGGCAGGCGTCATCGTCCCACGCGCTCTCGCGCGCCAGCAAGATCAGGCCGAGCGCGCGTCCGGCACGGTCCGCAAGCGGCAGGGCGAGGAGCTCGGCGAAGGGGTAGTGTTCGGCGTGGTCGCCGAGGGACGCGCTCTCGTCGGCGAGGTCGAGCCGCACGAGCGATGTCGCCGACGTCGGCACGCGGCGCGCGACCACGGCCTCGATCCACTGGACGAACGGCGCCTCGCGGTCGACGGTCGTCACGCTGGAGACCGCGGCGACGGTCCTCGTGCCGCCCTCGTCCGCCAGGACGAAGACCTGCCGCGCGCCCAGGATCGGCCTGAGTTCGTTGGCGACGAGGTAGTGCAGGTCGACGACGCAGGCGCAGCGGCGCGCCTCCCGTTCGATGCGCAGGAGGACCTGCAACGCGGCGACCGCGGGATCGGCGATGTCCGACGGCGATGGTGCCTGCTCGGACGGCGAAGCGTACGGCGGCCTCGGCCTCAATTGTGCCTGTGCCATCAAAAGTCCGCGCCGAAATCGGCCTTGCCGCTCATGCCTGGCAACACCGGCAGCCGCACCGCGCCGGACTTGGTGGTACGCGGATCAAGCGCGCCGACGACCTTCAGCGTCTGGCTCACGGGATCGACGGCGGCGCCGACGCGCACGACGCGGCCCGCCACGACGTCGCCGGTCTCTTCCACCGAGAGGGAGAAAGCGACACCGGGCGCCACCCGCGCGACGGCGCGGGACGGGATCAGCATCTCCACCTCGAGATTGGCGGGATCGACGATGCGCAGGATCGGAGCCGTTGGGGACGGCAGGTCGAAGACATGGGCGAACACGTCGGCGACGCGGCCGTCGAAGGGCGCGCGGATCTCGCACTGCTCGACCTTGGCCTGCCAGCCCTCCACTGCCGCCGCGGCCTTGTCGGCCTGCGCGTGCGAGATCTGAACGTCATTGCGGCCGGCGGCGTGATATTTCTGCAGGTCGAGGTTGTTCTGATAGGCGGTCTGATGACCGCGCCACTCCGCTTCGGCCGATCTCAGCTCGGCGCGCGTGCGGGCGCACTCGAAGGCGACGAGCAGGTCGCCCTTGCGGAAGGCGGCGCCTTCCTTCAGCGGGATGTCGAGGATGCGCGAGCCGGCATCCGAGCCGATCGTCACGTCGTGCACGGAGCGCACCACAGCGTGAATGGCGTCGCCCGGCTCGAGAGTGCCGGCAGAGACCGGTGTGGTCGCGAGCAGGGCGAGGAACGATGCCGCACGCCTCACTGGCGCAGCCCCATGTCGGCCGATGCCACCGTTTCCTGGCGAAGCCCCACGTCTGCCGGCGCCGCCGGCTCCTGCCGCAGACCCAGAGCGGCCGCCTGGATGCGCTTCTCGCCGTCGAGCCAATTGTCGTTGAGGACGTGAGCGATGTCCTCGACGGTGGTGCCGGTGGTCACGGCGCGGTCGAACGGATCGAGGCCGATCGCCTCGAAGACCAGGCCGTAGGCGTTCTCGTAGAGCGCGAAGGCGATGTCCTTGCGCGACTCGGCGACAAGCGTGTTCATCTCCTCGCGGATCAGCGTCTGCTCGCTCGCCTTTTCGGTATCGGCCTGCGCCTTGATCTGGCGTAGCAACCGGCCTTGCACGTCGAGGAACTCGCGGGCGATCTTGAGCTCATTTTCCGCCTCGAAGAGCCGGATGCGCGCGACCTGCACCTGGGTGACGACCGCCATGGTGAGCGCCAGGGCCTTGGCGTCGAGAAGTGCCTCCTGCGCGTTCACCTGACCGATGCGCGCCGGGTACTTGAAGACGTTGAGCAGGTTCCAGCTGGCGTGCGCGCCGTAGGCCAGCCAATTGGCGTGGAAAAGGTATTTCGAGGTGTCGTTGTTGCCGCCGAAATAGGCCTGCGCGTTCGGCAGCAGCTCGAGCAGCGCAGCATACGCCTCTTTCGCGTTGATGCGCGAACGGTACTGGTTCTCGCGCAACTCGGGGCGGTTGACCAGGGCGACATCGACGAGCGTGTTGAAGTCGCGCTTGAACACCGGTGAGCGGGCCACTCCGCCGCGGCCCGACAATGTGAACTGCACGTCCGGCGGCACGTTCATCAGCGCGGCGAGCTGCGCCTTGGCGACCGCCATCTCACTCTCGATCGCCTGGGCCTGGCGCTTGATCTCGATCAACTCGCGTTCGTAGGTGAGGGCTGCGACCGGCGATGTGTCGAGCCCCGTGGCGACCGTGCGGCTGTCGCTGATAGCGTGCTCGACCCGCCGCTGCAGGCGGTTCAAACGCTCGCTCAGTCGCTGACTCGAATAGGCGCGCCAGTAGGCCGTGCGGATGTCCTGCACGATCCGGTTCGTGACCTTCCGCTTGGTCTCCTGCGCGATCAGCACCTCGTCCGCCGCCTGTCTCGCGCGGATGTAGGACAGACCGAAGTCCAACGTATTGTAGGACAGCGTCAAGTCGGAGATCAGGTCGTTCTTCGGCGTCGAGACCGACGGTTCGAGCGTAATCAGTCCGGTGGTCACCGATTGGGAGTAGGCTGCGAGATTGGAGTTGCGACCGAGGAAATTCGAGTTGGCCACGACGTTGGGCAGAAGATGGAAATCGGCGACGTCGAGATCCTGTACCCTCAGCGCGGTCTGGTAGGCTTCCACACGGTAGTCGAGGTTGTAGCGCAGGCCTCGAGCGATCGCCTCGTCGAGTCCGATCGCGTGGCTGACCGGCTCCTCGTTGGCAACGAAACGTGCCTTCTTGTCCAGCGCGTAGCTCGACACTTCCAGCGGCGTCAGAGGTTCAGGACGCAACCCGCAGCCGGCCAGCGAGCCGGCGATCATGGCCGCCGACAGAACGGCGATGCTTTTGCGCGCGGAGATCATCGACTCGCCCGAGGCTTTAGGGAACTCTTCACCGTATTTCGGTGACGAACCCGTTCTCTCGCCTCATGGTAAAAAATCGGTGAGAGGTTTTCTCCCGCCTTGTGTCAGTTTAGATCAAGGGAAGCTCAGGCCTCATTGAGCATTTCAAATATCAAGCGTCTTTCGAAGGCGTTAAGTCCAGCGCGCATCAACGGAAGGCGATGAGCGCAATTCCGATCACCATCAACACGGCGCCGCCGACCCGCGCCTTGTTGATGCGATGCGTCGGCATGTGGAACCATCCGAAGTTGTCGATCGCGAGCGAGGTCAACAGGTTGGCGGTGATCAGCAGCCCGTTGAACGGGCCGGCGCCGACCTCGCCGACGAGCAGCAGGCCGCCGAAGACTGCCACCGCACCGGTGATGCCGGCGATGGGCGCCCACCACGGCATCTCGCGCACGTCCTTCTCCGTCGGCATCGGCAGCGGCCGCAAGGCCAGGACCGTGAGAAAGACGAAGACGATCGGCAGGAAGGAGACCGTCGCGGCAAGCCATGGGTTGACCAGGCTCTTGTTGAGCTGACCGTTCATGACCACGCCGGCCGCCTGCAGCGCGCCGGCGACCAGGATGAACGGGTAGAGGAGCTTGCTCGTGTCCATGAGGCATCCTCCTCAGAACTTGGCGATGAGCGCGATGCCGCCGACCATCAGCGCGGCGCCAAGCCAGTGCGTCGCGCCCTGGGAGTGCGCGCCCATTCCGAACCAGCCGAACTGGTCGATGCAGAGCGAGGTCAGGATGTTGGCGGTGATGAGCAGGCCGTTGAACGGGCCGGCGCCGACCTTGTCGACGAAGGCGAGGCCGCCGAACACGGCGACGGCACCGGCGATGCCGCCGAGCGGCGCCCACCACGGCATGGCGCCGAGGTCCGCGAGGCTCGGCAGCGGCGTCGGCATGACCAGGAACAGCGTGGCGAAGACGAAGACGATCAGCGCGAACGAGACCACCGCGGCGAGCCACGGATTGACCAGCCCGACGCGCAGCCGCGCGTTCATGGAATTGCCGGCCGCCTGCAGGCCGCCGGCCACGAGGATGAAGGGATAGAGCAGGACGGGGTTCATCGGGGTCTCCACTGACGGCGAGGGCTCATGGTAGCAACAGCAGCGCGGCGAGCGCAGCCGCCAACGCCGGCGGCATGGCCACGAGGCCGAGCTTCAGGAAGGTCCAGAAGGACACGTCTTCGCCCTCTCGGCGGATCGCGGTCAGCCAGAGGATGGTGGCGAGCGAACCGGTGACCGACAGGTTCGGCCCGAGGTCGACGCCGACGAGGATGGCGCCGGCGACCTTGTCAGGGACATGGGCAGTCTGCACCGCGGCACCAGCTAGCAGTCCGGCCGGCAGGTTGTTCACGAGGTTGGCGCCGAAGGCGACGAGGGCACCGCTGGCCGCCCCGGCGACGACGTCGGAGCGGGCCGCCGCCTGCTTGAGCGTGGCCGCGAGCGCCTCGAGCACGCCCGTGGTCTCCAGCGCCTCGACCAGCACGAACAACCCGGCGACGAGCGGGATCACCGCCCAGGAGATATCCTTGATCGTGTCCCACGGCCCTTCGCGCTTGATCGCCAGCACCACGATCACGGTGGCCAGGCCGGCGACGAAGGTCGGCAGGCCGAGCTGCAGGTCGAGCGTCGAGGCCACGATCAGGGCGATGCCGGTGGCCACGATGCCGAGGCCGGCGACCTTTCCGCTCGCCGACAGGCTCTTCGTCGCGACGTCGGCCTCGATGGGCTCCCGCAGCCGCGCGCGCTGGGTGACACGCAGCACGGCGAAGGTCACGGCGATCGAGAGGACCGAGGGAAGGCCGAAGCGCAGGAGCCACTGCCCCAGGGGAGGCATGTGCGCGGCGAAGACCACGAGATTGGCAGGATTGGAGATCGGCAGCACGAAGCTCGCGGCGTTGGCGATGAGCGCGCAGATGAAGAGATACGGCAGCGGCTCGGCCTTCGCCGCCTTGGCGGCGGCGTAGACTGCGGGGGTGAGCACCACGGCGGTGGCGTCGTTCGAGAGGAACGCCGTGACGACGATGCCGACGCCGTAGATCAGCGCGAACAGCTTCGACGCCGAGCCGCCGGAGCGTCGCACGGCGTGGCTCGCCAGCCAGTCGAACAGCCCCTCGCCCCGCGCCACTTCGGCCAGGGCCATCATGCCGATCAGGAAGAGGTACACGTCGAGGCCCTTGAGTACGCCGCCCCAGGCGTCGTGCACCGGCAGCAGCCCGGCGACGACGAGGATGACGGCGCCTGCGACGGCCCAGACGGCCTCCGGCCATTTGAAGGGGCGCGTGATGACGCCGAGGGTCGCGAACGCGACGACCGCCCACGTGATCAGGTGGCGACTGTCGAAAGACGAAATCATGCGCGACGGGTTTCCGGTATAGGCAGGGTCACCATTGGCGACCGTTGCGGTTGGGTCCGAGCTGGGTGCCGAGGATGCCGCGCTCCGGCCACGCGCCCACGGCATCGGCGTCGCTCCCGTCGGCGCGCCGTTCCGCAGAGAAGTCGCTGGTCTCCGCCAGCTCGACCGTCTCGAAGGCGAGACTGCCATCCTCCGCCCGCGCCTCGACTCGCAGGCTGCGAGCGTCCACCGGCAGATCCATGGCCACGGCGAAGCGGGTCGGTCCCGCGGCGTGCATCGGCACCGGGGCGCCGCCGTCGACGGAGCATGTGCAGGCGACGATGTCGTGGGGACCGAGAACCGTCGCGCGCACCTTGCAGGTCGTTCCGCGGGGCGCGTGGCGGTCGTTGCCGGGATCGGTGGCGAGACGCCGGTCGGCAGGCGCGGTGATCAGGACGACCGGTGCCGCGAGCCCAAGCGTCTTGAAGCGCCAGGAGACGCAGGAACCGTCGATGGTGACCAGCGCGTAGCCGATTGGACCTTCCTCGATCTGGCCTGTCGAGCGCGTCGCCGCGAAGATCGTACGCCCGTCGTTGGCGAGCTCGTTGTAATGGGTGTGCCCCATGTCGACGAGCAGAACCTCGCGGGCGGCGAAAGCTTCGTTGATCACCTGCGTCTCGCCCTCCCCGCGCAGGTCGGCGGGATAGGAATGCATGAAGATCGCGCAACGGCGCGCGGCGGCGGCGGCGGCACGCAGCTCATCCAGCAGCCACCGGTGCTGGGCGGCGCCGAGCCGGAAGTCGGGGCCACCGCCGCCGGGACCGCAGATATCGAGGAAGAGGCAACGCACCCCCGCGACGTCGAGCGCCTTGGGCAGCCGGTCGGCGCCCATCTCGGCGTAGAAGGCGTCGAGGCTGCCGCTCTCCATGTCGTGGTCGCCGGTGATGACGTGGCACGGCACCGGCAGCGGCGCGAGCAGCCGGCGGGCGAGCGCGTATTGCCCGGGGCGGCCGTTGTCGGCGTTGTCGCCGGGCACGAACACGAAATCGAGCCCGTCGCCCAGCTGTCCGATCTCGGCGACGATGGCCGCGAGGTCGCGCGCGTTTTCGGCATCGGGCTCGGTCAGGTGGAGGTCGCCGATGTGGGCGTAGACAAGCACGTCGTGGTCGGTCGCGGTCGTCATGCCGTCTGCTCCGAGTCGCGCGTTTCCGGCATCAGCACCGCGAAGAACACCAGGGCGAAGAGCGCGATCGCCGCGAGGAACAGGAAGCCGGCGGGATAGCCGAAGGCCTGCACGACGTAGCCGGAGACGAGGTTGCTCGCGCCGGCCCCGATGCCGACGGCCAGCGCGACGAGGCCCTGCGCCAAGTTGAAGCGGCCGGTGCCCTTCATGATGTCGGAGGCGATCACCACGGCGATGACGCCGAAGATGCCGGCGGCGACGCCATCGAGCAGTTGGACGGCGACGACGCCGACCGGGTTCGCGGTGAACGAGAACAGCACGCCGCGGATCGGCAGGATCGCCAGCGCCACGAGGAAGATCGTCTTGCGGCCGACGCCCTTCGACATGGCGCGGCCGACGGCCCAGGCGATGCCGATCATCACGAACTGCGCGGCCACGATGCAGGCCGAGAGCGCGATCGTGTCGGTGCCGGGGTGGGTCTGCGCCAGCACCTGGCCGGCCATCGGCAGCATCGCCGCGTTGCCGAAATGGAAGAGCACCACCGAGACGAGGAAAATCATGAGGGTGCGGCGCTTGAGGAGGTCGCGGAGCGGCAGCGGCTCGGCTCGGCCGCCGGCTTCGTCGATCGCCTCGCCGCCGCGGGCGAGGTCGTGGTCGATCTCGTTCGGGCGGATCAACGCGACGACGGCAGCGCTGGCGGCGGCGAAGGCGCAGACGAGATAGAAGATCCAGTCGTAGCCGAGATATTGCCCGAGGCCGCCGGCCAGGAGGGCCGCGGCGAAGTTGCCGCCGTGGTTGAAGCCCTCGTTGCGGCTGATCCGGCCGTCGAGCCGCTTGCGTCCGACGAGGCCGAGGCTGAGCGCGGCGAGGGCCGGCGGGATGATCGCCGAGGCGCCGCCGATGAGGATCTGCGCCGCGACGACCGAGCCGAAGCGCGGGAAGAAGGCGATGAGCAGGCAGCCCAGCGCCACGGCGAGACCCGACAGCGCGACGAGCAGGCGCTTGGCGCGCAACCCGTCGACGAGCGCGCCGGCGGGGATCTGGAACAGCGCCGCGCTGACGCTCGACGCCGCCATGGCGATGCCGATGTCGCTGGGCTGCCAGTGCTGGCTGCCCTTCAGAAAGACCGACAGGTAGGGGCCGAGGCCGTCGCGGACATCGGCCATCAGGACGTTCAGGCCGTCGAGGCCGCGAAGACTCCGTGACGACGGCCGCGGCTCGGCCGTCGTCGTTGGTCCATTCGTCGTCATGTCCGCG
>CAZZWW010000071.1:0-10533 GCA_964657815.1 Vulcanimicrobiota bacterium
CCGCGCTCGGCGGCCAACGCGATGCCCGTCGCCTCGCAGAGCAGCGGCGCCAGCATCTCGGCCGTGCGCGGGTCGTCGGCGCGCGTGGTGATACCGATGGCGCCCTGCCCGGCCGCCGGCAGAAAATCCTCGACCGGGATGATGTAGGTCGCCTCGTGCTCCAGCCCGAGCCGACGCAGCCCCGCGAGCGCCAGCAGCGTGCCGGCGAAGGCGCCCTCGCCCACTTTGCGAAGCCTCGTCTGCACGTTGCCGCGCAGCAGCTGGATCTCGACGTCGGGACGGATGCGGCGAAGCATGGCGCCGCGGCGCAGCGAAGCCGTGCCGACCACCGCGCCGTGCGGCAGCTCGCGGGGCGACGGCGCGACCGGCGAGATCCAGCAGTCCCGCACGTCCTCGCGCGGCAGGTAGCCGGCGATGGTAATGGCGTCGGGGAGCCAGGTCGGGAGGTCCTTGGCCGAATGCACGGCGAGGTCGATGCCGCCCATCATCAGCGCCGTGTCGAGTTCCTTGGTGAACAGGCCCTTGCCGCCCGCCTCGGACAAGGGACGATCCTGGATGGCGTCGCCGCTGACCTTGATCACGTGGATCTCGACCGCCGCCTCGTCGAGGCCGTGCGCGGCGCGCAGCCGATCCCGGGTCTGGTGCGCCTGCGCCAGCGCGAGGGGGCTGCCGCGGGTGCCGATGCGAACGGGAGCGTCAGAAGGCATGGTCGTTCCTGGCGAAGGTCGCCCGTCCTACAGGCGCGCGAGGCTCGGGGAAAGAGCGATCCTGCGACCCTCTCGGGCGTTGCATCCACGGTAGCTTCGGCCGAAGGTGGATCGAAGCAAGAGGCGGATCATGATCGCGCGCACCCTCGTTCTCGGCATGACCGTTCTGGCGGCGGCGACGCTCGTCGCGGATGCTCGGACGCGGCGTGGGTCCGACTCGCCCTACGGCAACGGCGTGCCGTACCTCGACGTCAAGACGTCGTGCTCGGATGCCCAGAAGTTCAGCTCCGGCAGCGGCGACAAGGACACCGCCTTCAAGGGCTGCATGCAGGACGAGATGAGCGCCAAGGGCGAGCTCGCCAAGCGCTGGTCGAGCTTCAAGGGCAAGGACAAGCAGGATTGCGTCGAGCAGTCCCGCAATCCGAGCCCGAGCTACGTCGAAGTGCTGACCTGTCTCGAGATGGACTCCGGCTCGATGCAGAGCGGGGCCGGCGTCAAGGGTGGCCCGCCGCAGATCGGCGGCCCGGTCGCGCCAGGCCTCGCCGCCCCGATCGGGGTGCCGAATGCCACCGGCGTGCCGCGCACCTGACGGTGACAGACCAAGTGGATGATGTCGCGACGCGGCTCGCCGAGGTGCGCCAGCGCCTCACCCGCGCGTCCCGCGATTGCGGACGCGACCCCACCTCGATCACTCTGGTCTGTGTCTCCAAGACCTTCGCGGCGGAGCACATCCTGCCGGCGCTGGACGCGGGGGAGAGGGTCTTCGGCGAGAACCGCGTGCAGGAGGCGCAGGGCAAGTGGCCGCAGTTGCGCGAGCTCTACGCCGGCCTCGACCTCCACCTCATCGGCCCGCTGCAGTCGAACAAGGCGGCCGACGCGGTGGCGACCTTCGACACGATCGAGACCGTGGACCGGCCCAAGATCGTGCGCGCGCTCGCCGAGGCGGCACAGGCGGCAGGCCGATGCCCCAGGCTCTACGTGCAGGTCAACACCGGCGCCGAGCCGCAGAAGGCCGGCGTGCTGCCCGGAGAGGCCGATGCCTTCATCGCCAGCTGCCGCGGCGCGTACGACCTGGAGGTGGCAGGCCTGATGTGCATCCCGCCGATCGACGATCAGGCCTCGCCGCATTTCGCCCTGCTCGCCACCATCGCCGCACGCAACGGCGTTCCCGGCCTATCGATGGGGATGAGCGCCGACTACGAGCTCGCGATCCCGCTCGGCGCCACGCACGTGCGGGTCGGCAGCGCGATCTTCGGCGCGAGATGAAGCGGCATCAGGACGCCTGCTGACGGATGTCTCAGCGGTTCACGGCTGCGATCGGCTGCAAGGTCGGTTGCGACGCGTGGGCCTGCCTCGGCCGCAGAAGGAAGGCGGCCAGGCCGCTGAGGCCGATGATGGCCATGGCGCCGACCGTGGAGAGCGGCGTGCGGCCGTCATAGAGCGCCGCCACGGCCCAGCCGGCGAAGGCGCCGAGGAAGAGCTGCGCCGACACGACGGCCGCGCTCGCGGTGCCGGCGATGTGCAGCATCGGCTCGATGGCGAGCTGCAGCGCATTGGTGTTGGCGATCGCGCAGCCCGCCATGCACAGGAACAGGAACGGCAGGAACAGCGCGATGCTGCCGCTGCCGGCGAGCGTCAGAGCCACCAGCGCAACGGCGCCGCCGCAGACGAGGGTGAGGCCGGCGCCGAGAAGCAGCGCCGGGCGCACGCCACGGCGATTGAGTCGCGCGTTGGCCAGGTTGCCGACGAGCAGGCCGGACGAGTTCAGCATGAAGGTCAGGCCGTACTGCGCCGGGGTGAGATGGAAGGCGCCGATCATCACGTAGGGCGAACCCGACACGTAACCGAAGATCACCCCGAACATCGAGACCGCGACCAGCGCGAAGGGCAGCGATCGTCGGTTGCGGAACACGCTGAGATAATTGCGCGCCACATCGGCGGGAGCCACGGTCACGCGACGCTCCTGCGGAAGCGACTCGCCGAGCTTCCAATGGACCAGCAGCAGCGCCGCGGCACCCGTCAGCGTCAGGAAAAGGTAGATCCAGCGCCAGCTGCCGAACCCCATCAGCAGCGCGCCGATCGAAGGCGCCAGCAGAGGCGCCAGCAAGCTGAGCGCCGAGACGTAGGACATCTTCTCGCGCGCCGCCGGACCCCTGAAGTGATCGCCGATGATGGCGAGGCCCAGCGGCCGGGCGCCGCCGCCGATCCCCTGGACGAAGCGGCACGCCAGGAGCGACGGGAGGCTGCCGGCGAAGACACAACCGAGGCCCCCGATGACGTAGACGGAGCAGGCCAGCAGTGCCACCGGGCGGCGGCCGAAGCGGTCGGACAGCGGACCGTAGAACAGCGGCGACAGCGCGAAGCTCAGCATGAAGGCGGAGAGCGAAAGCCCGACGGTGTTGGAGCTGACGCCGAGGTCGCGCGCCATCGGTTCCACCGCGGCGAGCGACATGTCGGTGGCGAAGGCCGACATCGCGCCGAGCAGGCTCATCAGCACGATGAACAGGAAGGATGTCGGCGCAGCTCTCACCGGGCGGCCTCGATGAAAAGGAGAGTTCGTTTGTCACGCAACATGATGGCGGCGTGCGGCGAGGCGATGGCGAAGACGACCCTCTCACGGAGGAGGAGGTATGCGCTGCAAGCATCGATCAGGGCCGCGAGATGCCTGACGTATCATGCCGGAGGCGCCGGCTGGAGCCGAGGAAACGGCGCAGACAGCAGAGCGGTCAGCCTAGAAGCTGCGAGTAATCCGGCATCCCCGAGGACCCCGCCGATGGCGCCGAGCCGCCGACGACGAGCCCGCGCCGGAACGGATGGGCCGGGTAAGTGCCGAGCACCCGGATTTCGGTGCAGAAAAAGGCGAGTTCCTCCAGCGCGCCGGCGAGGCTCGCATCGTAGGGGTGGCCGTCGACGTCGGCGAGGAACTGCGTGGCGGTGAACGAGCCCTCGACCATGTAGCTCTCGAGCTTGGTCATGTTGACGCCGTTGGTCGCGAAGCCGCCGAGCGCCTTGTAGAGCGCCGCCGGAACGTTGCGGACGCGGAACACGAAGGTCGTGATCGAGGACTGTCCCCGGCCGAGTTCCGGCCATTGCGGCACCGGCGAGAGGATCACGAAACGGGTGGTGTTGTGCTTCTCGTCCTCGACGTCCTCCGCCAGGATGTCCAGGCCGTAAATCTCGGCGGCGAGGCGCGGCGCCAGCGAGGCGCGGGTCGGGTCGCCCCAGCCGGCCACTTCCCGCGCGGAGCCGGCCGTGTCGGCGGAGACCACCGTCTTCCAACCGTGCTTGCGGATGATCCTGCGACACTGGCCGAGCGCGTGAACGTGGGAATACACGCTGGCGATATCGTCCAGCGTTGCGCCCGAGAGGCCCAGCAACTGGAAGCGGATCGGCAGGAAATACTCGGCGATGATGAACAGCCCCGAGGCGGGCAGCAGCGAGTGGATGTCGGCGACACGTCCCGCGATCGAGTTCTCGATCGGGATCATGGCGAGCGCGGCGCGGCCTTCGGTCACTGCGGTCAGCGCGTCCTCGAAGGTCGCGCAGGGCAACGCAGCCCAGCCGGGATAGGCGTCGGCGCATGCAATATGCGAATTGGCGCCGGGCTCGCCCTGGAAGGCGATGGTCTTGGTGGTCATGCTCTTTTTCTTGGACGAAAGGTGCCGTGCGCGGCTCGGGACGGGGCTTAGCAGGACGCGACGGGATAGGGCAAAAAGAAGCTCCGGCTCCTTATGGACAGCGCGCCTGCAAAACGGCTAAGGCTCGGCAAAATGGCGTGAAAGCCGAGCGAAGGGTGGGCCGACAGGCGATGGATTCCTGGCAAATCAATAAGATCGCCGGTGCCGTGCTCGGCACGTGTCTCGTCGGCATGGGGATCGGCATCGTCGCCCAAGGGATCTACGAGCCGGGCGCGCCGAAGAAACCGGGGTATGCGCTGCCGGAACCCAAGGAGACGGCGGGCGCCGGCGGGGAGGCGAAGGCCGAAGTCGTGCCCATCGCGGTACGCCTCGAGAAGGCCGATCCGAAGAAGGGCGAAGCCGAGGCCAAGGTCTGCTCCGCCTGTCACAATTTCCAGGAAGGGGCTGGCGCCAAGGTCGGCCCCGACCTCTGGGACGTGGTCGACCGGCCCAAGGGCAAGGCCGAGGGCTTCGACTATTCGGCCGGGATGAAGGCCAAGGGCGGCAACTGGACGTACGCCGATCTCGACACGTTCCTGACCAAGCCCTCAGCCTACGTCCAGGGCACGAAGATGGGATACCCCGGCCAGGACGATCCCGAGAAGCGCGCCAGCATCATTGCCTACCTGCGCTCTCTCGCGAAGGAGCCCAAGCCGCTTCCAAAGGTCAGCGACGCCGACAAGAAGGTCGCCTCCGCCGATGCCAAGGGTGGCAGCGGTGTGAAGGGCGGCGACAAGGGCAATGGCGCCGGAGCGGCAGCGGGCGAGGGCGCGTTCCTCAAGGTCGTCGGCGAGGCGGATCCCAAGAAAGGGCAGGCCGCGGCCCAGGTCTGCACCGCCTGCCACAACGTGAAGAAGGGCGCCGGCAACCTGATCGGTCCCGACCTGTGGGACGTCGTCAATCGCAAGAAGGGCTCGGTCGAAGGCTTCGACTATTCCGCCGGGATGAAGGCCAAAGGCGGCGAGTGGACGTTCGATGACCTCAACGCCTGGCTGACCAAGCCGTCCGCCTACGTTCCCGGCACCAAGATGGGCTATCCGGGCGAGGCCAACGAGAAGAAGCGCGCCGAGATCATCGCCTGGCTGCGCACCCTCGCCGACAATCCCGTGGCGCTGCCTGGCACGGACAAAGGCGCCAATAAGGCCGAGGCCGATCACCCCGGCGAGACGAAGGCCATGGTGCCGGAGGCCAAGCCGGGCGACCAGAAGCCCCCGGCGCCCCCGAGCCCTCCGGGCGCGAAGCAGCCCGCGCCGCAGTCTCCAGAGCCGAGCAGTGCCGCCGGCGCGCCGCAGCAACCCGACGAGCGCAAGCCCGACATGCCGGCACCCGCGCCGACGCACGACAAGGATCCGCCTCCTGGCCAGAAGAGCGAGGCGGCCCCTGTCGGCAAGCCCGAGCGGGAAGCCAAGGCGGTGCCGGCAGAAGGGGCCAGCACGGTTCCGGAGCCTTATCAGGCAGTCGATCCCGTCTACGCCGCTTCCAGCCCTGCCGAACCGATTGTGACGAAGATCGCGGCGGCAGCGCCGTCCTTGACGCCCGCCGGCGACAAGGACGACGGTGATGCGGCCGGTCCGGAGCCCTATGCGGCCGCGACCCCCGGCGAGTCGAAGTAGACGCCCCGCGTCATCGTATCTGGCGGCGCTGCGGCAAAAGGGACACATTCGGAGGCCACCGCTGCGGTCATGCGTAACGATCGTGATCCCGCCGACGCCCTCGCACTCCGGCCGACCCGCCGCAGAGCGCTCGCGCTCGGTGCCGGCGGACTGGTGCTTCCGGCGCTGACACGACCCGGCCTCGTCGCCGCTCTCGCCGCCGACGCCTCGACGGAGACTGAGACCTACGGCCTCTCGATCTTCGGCGACCTCGGCCTGCGGAAGGACTTCCCCCACCTGCCCTACGTCGATCCGAAGGCGCCGAAAGGCGGCGAGATCAAGCTGCAGATCTCCGGCACCTCCGGCAACCAGAACTTCCTCACCTTCAACACGCTGAACATCTTCAACTTGCCCGGCGACGGCGCTGCCGGCGTGGCCGCTTCGTTCGACAGCCTGATGACCGGATCGGCCGACGAGCCCGACGCGCTCTACGGACTCGTCGCACGCGCCGTGCGCGTGTCCGCCGACAAGAACACCTACCGCTTCCTCCTGCGCAAGGAAGCCAAGTTCGCCGACGGCACGCCGCTGACCGCCCGTGACGTCAAGTTCTCGGTCGAGATCCTGCGCGACAAGGGCCACCCGAACTACTGGATTCCGCTGCGTCGCGACCTCGTCGGCATCGATATCGAGGGCGACGACGTCGTCACCGTGCGGCTGAAGCCCGGACACCCGCGCGACTTCATCCTGTTCGTCGCCGGGCTGCCGATCTTCTCGGCCGCCTTCTACGCCAAGGTGCCGTTCGACGAGGTGAGCCTGGAACCGCCGCTGGGGTCGGGCGCCTACAAGGTCGGCCCGTTCAGCCAGGGCAAGTACATCGCGATGGTGCTGCGCCCGGACTACTGGGCCAGGGACCTGCCGATCAACGTCGGCACCAACAATTTCGGCACGATCCGCTACGAATATTACGCCGACCGATCGCTGGCCTTCGAGGCCTTCAAGGCCGGTGCCTTCACCTTCCACGAGGAGTTCACCTCGCGAATCTGGGCGACGGGCTACGACATCCCCCCGGTGAAGGATGGACGCCTCGTCAAGGCCGTCGTCCCCGACGACTTCCCGAACGGGACGCAGGGCTGGTTCATGAACACCCGCCGCGACAAGTTCAAAGACCCGCGCATCCGCCAGGCGCTCGGCTGTGCTTTCGACTTCAAGTGGACCAACGCCAACATCATGTATGGCGCCTACCAGCGCACGGTGTCCTATTTCCAGAACTCGCCGATGGAGGCCAAGGGCAGCCCCGATGCAGCGCAGCTGGCCTACCTCGCTCCCTACAAGGGCAAGCTGCCGCCCGACGTGTTCGGGCCGGCCTACCTGCCTCCGGAAAGCGACGGATCCGGGTCGGACCGCACCCTGCTGAGGAAAGGACTGGAGCTTCTGCTCGCCGCCGGCTGCAGGCGCCAGGGCCAGAAGCTGGTGCTGCCGGACGGCTCGCCTTTCACGGTCGAGTTCCTCGACAGCGAGCCCTCGCTCGAGCCGCACACCCTGCCCTTCATACGCAACCTCGCCTTGCTCGGGATCGAGGCCAACATCCGCATGGTCGATCCGGCGCAGTACAAGCAGCGCACCGACAAGTTCGACTTCGATATCGTCACGCTGCGCTTCGGCTTCGGCACGACACCCGGCGCCGGCATGCGCGAGTATTTCGGCTCGGAGGCGGCCGACGTCTCGGGCTCCCGCAACCTGTGCGGCATCAAGGATCCCGTTCTCGACGCGCTGATCGAGAAGGCCGTCATCGCCGACGATCGTGAGACGCTCACGACCGTGTGCCAGGACATCGACCGCGTGCTGCGCGCCGGGCATTATTGGGTGCCGATGTGGAACAAGGCCGGCCACACGGTCGCCTATTGGGATCTCTTCTCCAAGCCTAAGCAGGACGCGAAATACGGGCTGAACGTCGTCTCCACCTGGTGGTACGACGAGGGCAAGGCCAAGAAGACCGCCCTGCCGGGCTGAGGGCGTCATGCTCGCCTACACGCTGCGACGCCTGCTGCTGATGATCCCCACGATCGTCGGCGTCGTCTTCATCTCCTTCGTGATCTCGAACTTCGTGCCCGGCGGCCCGGTGGACCGCATGGTGGCGCAGATCCAGGGCGCCACGGGCGGCGTCGGGCAGGAGGGTGGCGGCGCCAGCCTGTCCGCCGGCGAAACGCGTGCGCGAGGGCTGCAGGGTTTCGACCCGGCGATCCGGAAGGAGATCGAGAGGCAGTTCGGCTACGACAAGCCCGCCTGGGAGCGCTTCTGGCTGCTGCTGACTGGCGACGCGACCTTCCATCTCGGCCGCTCGCTGTTCTCGCGCATTCCGGTCTCGACCCTGATCTGGGAGAAGCTGCCCGTCTCGGTCTCGCTCGGCGTGTGGATGACGCTGCTCTCCTACCTGATCTCGATCCCGCTCGGGATTCGCAAGGCAGTGCGCGACGGCTCGCGTTTCGACGTCGCGACCTCGCTCGCCGTGTCCACCGGCTTCGCGATCCCGAGCTTTCTCTGGGCGGTGCTGCTGGCGACGCTGTTCTGCTCGGCCAATCTGCCGCTGTTTCCCCAGCGCGGTCTGACCTCCGACGATTTCGCCCAGCTCTCGCTGATCGGCAAGCTCGGCGACTACCTCTGGCACATCGCCATGCCGGTCGCGGCGCTGACGCTCGGCTCCTTCGCCACGGTGACGGCCTTGACCAAGAACGCCTTCATCGACGAGATCGGCAAGGCCTACGTGCTGACCGCGCGCATGAAGGGGCTCGACGAGCGCCGCGTGCTCTACGGCCACCTCTTCCGCAACTCGATGATGATCGTCGTCGCCGGCTTCCCCGCCGCCTTCGTCGGCGCCTTCTTCACCGGCTCGCTGCTGATCGAATACATCTTCTCGCTCGATGGCCTCGGCCGCATGTCCTACGAGGCGGTGATCGCCCGCGACTATCCCATCGTCTTCGCCAACATCTACGTCTTCGCGCTGATCGGGCTGGTGGTGAACCTGATCTCCGACCTCACCTACACCTGGATCGATCCGCGCATCGATTTCGAGCGGCGCGAGGTCTGAGTGGACGCGCCCGTCATCCAGCCGACCGGCCAGTTCGCACCGCGCGTGCCGACCTCGCGTTTCCTGCGGCTCACGCCGATCAACGCGCGACGCTTGGCCGTCTTTCGCAGCCACAAGCGCGGATACTGGTCGCTGCTTCTGTTCGCTGCAATCTTCATCGTCACGCTGTTCGCCGAGCTCATCGCCAACGACAAGCCGATCCTCGTCTCCTACAAGGGCGAGCTGTTGTCCCCGATCGTCCGCGACTACGGCGAGGACAAGTTCGGCGGGTTCCTGTTCGCGCCCGCGGACTACCGCAACAAGGCCGTGGCCGACGAGATCGATGCGCACGGCTGGATGCTGTGGCCGCCGATCCGGTTCTCCTACGGCACCCCTCACTTCGGCGAGGCGCTGCCGGCGCCGATGCAGCCGACTTGGACCTTGAGCAAGGCGCAATGCGAAGCGGCGGCGGCGAAGGCCGGCGCGCCGGCGACGAAGGGCTGCGCGGCGATCGAGGAGGACTGGCTGGGCACTGACGGCGGCGCCCGCGACGTGCTCGCCCGCGTCATCTACGGCACGCGCATCTCCATCCTGTTCGGCTTCGCGCTGACGATCCTGTCCTCGCTCATCGGCGTCGCGGCGGGCGCGGTGCAGGGCTATTTCGGCGGCAGGACCGACCTCCTGTTCCAGCGCGTCATCGAGGTCTGGTCGGCCTTGCCCTCGCTCTACGTGCTGATCATCATCGCCTCGTTCATCGTGCCGAGCCTGACGTCGCTCCTGTTCGTGCTGCTGCTCTTCAACTGGGTCAGCCTCGTCGGCGTCGTCCGCGCCGAGTTTCTGCGCGCCCGCAACTTCGAATATGTGCGAGCCGCCCGCGCCCTCGGGCTCAACGACCGCCAGATCATCTGGCGCCACATGCTGCCCAACGCCACGGTCGCGACGCTGACCCTGCTGCCCTTCATCATGAGCGCCTCGGTCACGGCGCTGACCGCGCTCGACTTCCTCGGACTGGGCCAGCCGCCGGGCTCGGCCTCGCTCGGCGAGCTGCTGCAGGAGGGCCAAAACCACCGCGAGGCGTGGTGGCTCGCGCTCTCCGGCTTCTTCTCGACCGGCCTCCTGCTGGTGCTGCTGGTCTTCATCGGCGAAGGCATCCGCGACGCCTTCGATCCGCGCAAGACGCTGACCTGAGCGCGTGGTAGGCTCGGCGAAGGAGCGCTGCGATGAACAGGATCGTGCGGGAGAACGATCCGGTGGCGGACCTGCCGGAAGACCTGCGGGAGGGGTTCGCGCCTGATGCAGTGGCGCGCGTTATGGTCGAGCCCATTCTTCCGCCGGCCGACCGCGCGCTGTCGATCGAGGAGCTCTTCGCCATGCGGCGGCCGCCCTATAAGACGACCGAGCAAATCACCGACGAGGTTCGGCACATGAGAGACGAATGGGATGATTGATGCCGCGGTGCCGCGGATCGATCTCGACAGCACGATCTTCATCGA
>CAZZWW010000072.1:0-10495 GCA_964657815.1 Vulcanimicrobiota bacterium
GAGGCCGACGCGATGCGTCGCCGGCAGGAGGTCGAGCGCCGCCGCCGCGAGATCGCGCGCCGCCGCGGGCTCATCGCGCGACAGATCGCCGATCTGCAGGCGAGCCTGGAAACGGAGGAGGACGAGGAGCGCATCCTCGGCACCGAGGACGAGCGCCGCGAGGGTATCCTGGACGCCGAACGGCGCAGCATCGCGATCCGCAGGAGTGGCGCCGAATGAGCGAGGACCTTCACGAGGAGGGGCCGCACGACGAGGGCGACGCCTTTCCCTACCACCTCCGGCTCTACGTCGCCGGGCAGACGACGAAGTCGATCGCGGCGCTCGCCAACCTCAAGCGCGTCTGCGAGGAGCATCTCGCCGGGCGCTACGACATCGAGGTCATCGATCTCCTCAAGAACCCGCAGCTGGCCGCGGGCGACCAGATCCTGGCGGTGCCCACCCTGGTGCGCCGTCTGCCGGCGCCGCTGAAGCGCATCATCGGCGACCTTTCGAACACGGAGAAGGTGCTGGTCGGCCTCGACATCAGGCCCAGGGCACCGGCGCCTTGAGCGGCGCCGACCCGATCGATGCCGCGCCGGCCTACCGCCTGCGGCTTTTCATCGCCGGCATGACGCCGCGCTCGCAGGTCGCCATCGCCAACCTCCACCGCATCTGCGACGGTCGGCTGATGGGACGGCTCGATCTCGAGATCGTCGACATCTACCAGCAGCCCCATCTCGCCGAGGAGAACCAGGTGGTCGCGGCCCCGACCCTGCTGAAGCTCGCCCCCCAGCCGGTGCGCCGGATCATAGGCGACCTGTCGGACGAAACGCGGGTGCTCCGCGGGCTCGATCTCTTTGCGTCGGACTAGATGAGCGCCGGCATCGAACCATCCCCGGCCGAACTTCGCGCCCGCATCCGCGACCTCGAGGCCAGGCTCGAGGAGAGCGAGGACACGCTGGAGGCGATCCGGCGCGGCGACTTCGACGCGGTGGTGGTGCAGGTCCCCGGCGGCGCGCGGCAGGTCTACACGCTCGAAAGCGCCGATCGACCTTACCGCGTGCTGATCGAGCAGATCCAGGAGGGCGCGCTGACGCTCTCGGCGGAGGGCATCGTGCTCTACTGCAACGAGCGCCTCGCGACGATGCTGAACGTGCCGCAGGAGCGGCTGCTGGGCCAGCCGCTCGGCCCCTGCGTCCATCCCGACGACCAGCCGGCTCTGACCGCGCTGCTCGACGGTGCCCGCACCGGGCCGACCCGGGGCGAACTGACCCTCCGCAGCGAGGGGCGTCCGGACCTCCCGGCCTATCTCTCGCTCAGCGTGCTGCGGCGCGAGGAGGGGACGCCGCTTTTCTGCGGGATCCTCACCGATCTCACCGAACAGAAACAGCACCTGGGCGAACTCTCCGACGCCAACGCGCGTCTCCAGGCCGAGAGCGCCGAGCGCGCGCGCGTCGAGGACGTGCTGCGACAGTCGCACAAGATGGAGGCCGTCGGCCAGCTCACCGGTGGGTTGGCGCACGACTTCAACAACCTGCTCGCCGGCATCTCCGGCAGCCTCGAATTGATGGTGCTGCGCATCGCCCAGGGCCGCATTGCCGAGCTCGATCGCTACATGGTCGCGGCGCAAGGGGCCTCGCGCCGGGCCGCCGCGCTGACGCATCGCCTGCTGGCCTTCTCGCGACGGCAGACGCTCGACCCGCGGGCGACGGACGTCAACATGCTCGTCACCGGCATGGAGGACCTGATCCGCCGCACCGTCGGGCCGGCGGTCGCCATCGAGGTCGTCGGCGCGACGGGGCTGTGGGCGGCGCTCGTCGACCCGCCGCAGCTCGAGAACGCGCTGCTGAACCTCTGCATCAACGCGCGCGACGCGATGCCCGAGGGCGGCCGCATCACGATCGAGACCCACAACAAGTGGCTCGACGACCACGCCGCCCAGACCCACGACATGCCGCCCGGCCAGTACCTCGCGCTCTGCGTGACCGACACCGGCACGGGCATGTCGCCCGATCTCGTCGCCAAGGTGTTCGAGCCGTTCTTCACGACCAAGCCGATCGGCGAGGGCACCGGCCTCGGCCTCTCCATGATCTACGGCTTCGCCCGCCAATCCGGCGGTCAGGTGCGCATCTACTCCGAGGTCGGGGAGGGTACGACCGTGTGCATCTACCTTCCGCGGCACTACGGCGAGGCGGCCGGTGCGGATCGGGCGATCCACGGCCACGACTCGCCGGCCCGGGCGGAGGAGGGCGAGACCGTGCTCGTGGTCGACGACGAGCCGAGCGTGCGCATGCTGGTGACCGACGTGCTGGCCGACCTCGGCTATCGAGCGCTCGAGGCCTCCGATAGCGCCGCCGGCTTGAAGATCCTGCAATCGGATGCGCGCATCGACCTGCTCGTCACCGACGTCGGTCTGCCCGGCGGCATGAACGGACGGCAGATGGTGGATGCCGGCCGCGTCACCAGGCCCGGCCTCAAGGTGCTGTTCATCACCGGCTACGCCGAGAATGCCGTGCTCGGCAACGGCTACCTCGTGCCCGGCATGCAGGTCCTGACCAAGCCTTTCGTCCTCGACATCCTCATCGCGCGGATCCGCGAGCTGGTCGCGAGCTGAGCCGCAGCTACGGCGTGGAGGCAGCGCCGAGGTCCATCTGCTTAGACTATCGTCTAAACAGTTTTCTCCTTGACCGATGTATAGGAGCGTCAAATACTCGGGAGGAACAACGAGCGTAATTGCCGTTCGCGCGGACCGTGGCACTTTTTTTTCGGTAGCAACTAAAGGCGATTGCCGTGACGCGCGACACCAGCAGGGATGGATGGCGCAATAAGATCGAGGCGTTTTTGCTCACGCGTGGGCGGCCGGACTGGGCGTTCATCAACCGCCAGCCTCGGCTCGCGCGCTTCGTCAACGGCATCCTGGTGAACAACGCGGTCGGCAAGGGGCCTTTCCGGCCGCTCCGCCTCAGCACGATGGGAGATTATCCGTCCTGGTCCTCTCTGACCGATCGGACCTGGTTCGCCCGCTACCTGCCAGCCGCCGACGATCCCTCGGGCCTGCCGAGCCTCGATGCCGTCGAGCGGCTCTACGTCACGCGCCTCGACGGTCCGCGTCTCTCGACGAAATCGACGCTGCTTTTCCCGACATTCGCGCAATGGTTCACCGACGGCTTCCTGATGACGGCGGCTGACACGCGTCGTACGGCGACAAACCATCAGATCGATCTCGGCCAGCTCTACGGTCTCGACGACGTCGTGCAGCGCGCGTTGCGCGCGCCCTGCGAGGAGGCCGGGCGCAAGGGCCGCCTGCTGTCGGAGGTCGTCGACGGCGAGGAATGGGCGCCACGCCTCTTCGACGCGAACGGCGTCCGCGACCCGCGCTTCGTCGCCGTTCCCGATCCGGTGAAGATGCCATCCACTCTGCCGGCCGAACGCAAGGCCACGCTCTTCGCCTTCGGCGGCGAGCGGGCGAATTCCACGCTCTTCACGGCGGCGATCAACACGCTGTTTCTGCGCGAGCACAACCGTCTCTGCGGCGTGATCGAGGCGGCAAATCCCGGATGGAGCGACGAGCGCGTCTTCCAGACGGCGCGCAACGTCAACATCGTGCAGCTGATCAAGATCGTCGTCGAGGAATACATCAACCACATCTCGCCGTACTGGTTCAGGCTGCTCGGCGATCCGCTGCCCTGCTACAAGGCCGCCTGGAACCGGCAGAACTGGATTCCCGTCGAGTTCAATCTGCTCTACCGCTGGCACAGCCTCGTGCCCGAGACCGCGCAGTGGACGGGGCGACCGACGCCGATGGCCGATGCGCGGTTCGGCAACGGCCCCTTGTTGCGAGACGGTCTCGGTGCCGCGCTCGACAGCGCGAGCCGGTCCGACGTCTGGCGCCTCGGCCTGTTCAACACCACCGAGATGCTTCGTTACGTCGAGCGGCTGAGCGTGAAGCAGGGCCGCGACAATCGTCTCGCGCGCTACAACGACTACCGCGAGGTCATGCAGTTCCCGCGCGTAACGCGCTTCGAGCAGATCAGCGGCGATCCCGCCGTGGTCGCCGCCCTGAAGAGCCTTTACGCCAGCGTCGAGGACGTCGAGTTCTTCGTCGGTCTTTTCGCCGAGGATCCGCCGGATCGTTCGGCGGTGCCGCCGTTGATCGGCCGCATGGTGGCGCTGGACGCCTTCTCGCACGCGCTCACCAATCCGCTGTTGGCGCCGCACGTCTTCAACGCGACGACATTCAGTGCCGCCGGCTGGGCCGCGATCGCGACGACTTCGCGGCTGAGCGACCTCGCGACGCGCAACCTGCCGAACGGGACGACCGGCCTGCGCATCTCGATGGATCATCCGGATCATCGGTCCGTCGCGTGACGGCTGGGACGAGGGTCGCCGTTATGTCGAACAGGCCAAACGATGGGAGGACGCAATGCCGATAGTTCCGATTCAAGATGGCGTAAAAGGTTTGGCACCGATCGAAGCCTCGCCCCTCGTCGGCAGCGTGCCGAACAAGCCGCATCAAACATCGCACGGCTTCATGACGGGCGCGCCCTACGAACTGGCGATCGTGGAATTTGACGATCAGGGCCGGTGCCACGATCCGGGTCAGATGGAGGGCGTCGCCGCTCGACTCGACGGCCTCGTGGCGGAAAAGAAGGACGTCATCCTCCTGGTCTTCGTTCATGGCTGGAAGCACGACGCGCGAACGGACGATCCGAACCTGTCGGAATTCTGCAACATCCTGGGAGGCGCGGTCCGGCGTGAAGCCGAAGCCCCTGGTGGGGAAGGCGCCAGACAGGTCCTCGGCATCTTTGTCGGTTGGCGCGGGCTCAGCGAGTTCGCAGCCATCGATGCCGTTGCCGACGCGACGTTCTGGGGTCGTCAGGCCGCCGGCCAGCGCGTCGCCACAGGCTCGGTCCGCGAGCTGTTCGGTCGTCTTCGCCACTATTGCAACCATCGCCGCGATTTGGACGGCGCACCGCTCCTCGTCATCGCCGGACACAGCTTCGGTGGCATGATCGTCTACTCGGCGCTCGCCCAATCGTTGATCGAGGCCGCCTCGCCGTCGGTCGGCGACATCGAGCCGCGCTTCGCCGACCTCGTGCTGCTGATCAATCCGGCGATCGAGGCGGCGCGCTATCTTCCCATCCACGATCTCGTGATCCGCCCCGGTTTTCGCGATCGAGCGAACGAGCAGGCGCCGGTGTTCATCTGCGCGCAGGCGGAGAACGACCAGCCGGTCGGCACTTGGTTTCCGGTCGGCAACACCTACCACAGGCTCGACTCCGCCACGATCGGCGATCTCGAGAAGGACTGTCTCACCCATGCCTTCGGCTTCGTGCCGGCGTTCCGCACCCACACGTTGCATGGGCCCGCCGCGAACCGCGACTTCGTCCTCGAACTCGTCGAAGGACGGGCGGCCACCCCTTTTTGGATGATCGGTGCCGCGAAGGAGGTCATCGATGGCCACGGCGGAATCTGGCTGAAGCCCTTCAGGGATTTCCTCGCCAGCATTCTCTTCCAACACATCCAGGAGTCGAAAGCGCCTTGATGGGCCGAGCGGCGGAGTCCTCGGTCTCGAAGGCCGTTCCGGTTCGGGATTGCTTCCGAGGCCTCTACAGCCCCGCCGATTCCTCCGGCTTCTTCCAGCCGTCGGTCTCGCGCGGGTAGTCGGGACGGCGCTCGAACATGGCGCGGGCGAGCGACAGCAGCGGAGAGGCCAGGCGGTTCAGGTCCTCGGCGCGGCCGACGATCTTGCCGCCGCGGGTCAGCTCCTTGTCGAGCTGGGTCATGGTCTGGGCGAGGCCCGGATCGTCGTCGCGGAACCAGGTGCGCAGGATGCGGCCCCACAGCAGCACCAGGCCCTGAAGCTTGACGGCGCCGACGGGCCCCTCGGACTCGATGCCGGCGGCCTCCAGCATGAAGCGCATGGAGTTCAGTTCGAGCCGGTTGATCGCGGCCGCGGCCATCGGCGCGCGCCCGACCCATTCGGCGATGCCCTCCAACCCGAGCTTGTAGGGCGTCAGCGCGTCGAGCCGGCGCATCAGCACGTCGAAGAGCCGCTCCTTGGCCGGCTCGCCCATCAGGTCGTCCGAGGTGGCGTCGAGCACGACGCGGTCAATCTTGCGCGAGAAGCCGGCGAGCACTGCGCCCTTGGACGGGAAGGCGTCGCGGAAATCGGCCAGCGAGAGGTTGGCGCGGGTGGCGACGTCGCTGATCGAGATGTCCTCCCAGGTGCGTTCCCCGGCGAGCTCCATCAGCGCCTCGATGATCGCGTCCTTAGGCGCGACTTTCGCCTTGACCGTCTCGATCGGAGCGGCCGCGCCGTGCGACCCGTCGTTTGCGTCGTGGTCCTGGGGCAATGGCGTATCCTCCGGCCGAGCCGTTCGCGCCCTTGTAGCCCCTCGCCCTTCCGCTTCCAAGCGCGGCGCGACCGCGCTGACCGCGCCTCGCCCGGCGCGGCAGCGAACCCGGCCGCAGAAGCGGCGGCCGGCGGCGAGATGCGCATGTCGCAGCGGGTCGTCGAAGCTTGGATCGGAACGTGTCGGCTTTCGGCCACACGCTGAAAACCGGTGCGGGCGCTCGCCCACTTTTCCGGAAAGGCGGTGTCGGCGTACACCGTCTTGGAAAACTGCGGTGTGGGCGGACGCCAACGCCGTGTCGGCGCTCGACCACCCCATATCAGCTCCGACCCCGCCGCCGAGGAGCCCAACACGGATGCAGAGCTACGATATACTCGTGATCGGCGGCGGTATCAATGGCGCCGGCATCGCCCGCGACGCGGCGGGACGCGGGCTCCACGTGCTGTTGTGCGAGAAGGACGACTTGGCCGGCGCCACCTCGTCCTCCTCCACCAAGCTGATCCACGGCGGCCTGCGCTACCTCGAATATTACGAGTTCCGGCTGGTGCGCGAGGCGCTGAAGGAGCGCGAGCGGCTGCTCCGGATCGCGCCGCACATCATCTGGCCCCTGCGCTTCGTGCTGCCCTACACCGAGGGTCTCAGGCCGCGATGGCTGCTGCGGATCGGTTTGTTCCTCTACGATCATCTGGCGCGGCTGAAGAGCCTGCCTGGCTCCGCCGCCGTGGCGCTGCGCGGCTCGCCCTACGGCGCGCCGCTGCGCCCCGACATCACGACGGGTTTCGTCTACTCCGACTGCTGGGTGGAGGACAGCCGGCTGGTCGTGCTGAACGCCATGGACGCCGCCGCCCGCGGAGCCGCGATCCGCACCCGCACCGCCGTCGTGGCGGCGCACCGCGTCTCCGGGCGCTGGCAGGCGACGCTCCGCGCCTCCGGCGGCGCCGAGGAGGAGGTCTCCGCCCGGATCGTCGTCAACGCCGCCGGCCCCTGGGTCGGCGAGACCCTGGGCGGCACGCTCGGCGTCGACGCCAAGGCGGCGGTGCGCCTCGTCAAGGGCAGCCACATCGTGACCCGCCGGCTCTACGAGGGCGAGCACGCCTACATCTTCCAGAACCCCGACAAGCGCATCGTCTTCGCCATCCCCTACGAGCGCGAGTTCACCCTCGTCGGCACTACCGACGTGCCGCACGAGGCGGCGCCGGGTCCGGTCACCATCTCGCCCGAGGAGACCGCCTACCTCTGTGACAGCGTCGACCGTTTCTTCGCGCGCGAGGTCACGCCGGCCGACGTGGTGTGGAGCTTTTCCGGCGTGCGCCCGCTGTTCGACGACGCCGCCAAAGAGGCCTCCGCGGTGACGCGCGACTACGTGCTCGACGTGCACGATGAAGGCGGCACCGCGCCGGTGCTGTCGGTCTTCGGCGGCAAGATCACCACCTACCGCCGGCTCGCCGAGCACGCGCTGGAGAAGCTCGCGCCCTACCTGCCGCAGGGCCTCGCGCCGGCCTGGACCGCCGACACGCCGCTACCCGGCGGCGCCATGCTCGACGCCGATTTCGATCGCTGGTACGCTTGGTTCCGTGCCGAGAAAGCGTTCCTGCCCGAACGTCTCGCTTATCGGCTGGCGCGCGACTACGGCACGCGGGCGCTGGCGATCCTGGGCGAGGTGAAGAGCCTCGCGGATCTCGGCGAGGATTTCGGCGCGGGGCTGACGCGCGCCGAAGTCGACTACCTCGTGGCCGAGGAGTGGGCGGATCACCCGGACGACATCCTGTGGCGCCGCTCCAAGCTCGGCCTGCACCTGTCGCGCGAGCAGGCGGAGCGCCTGGGTGCGTACCTCGCCGCGTCCGCGCCGCACAATCGGCTGGGGCGGTCAGTCACGGCCTAGGCGCGGGCTCCGAAGTCGAGACCGCACCGACTTCGATCGACATCAGCGACTAGATCGCGAAAAACGTTGCGCTTTCCGCCAGTCTGTTAACATGTGAGGCAGCTTCGATTGGAAATCATGGTTCAGCGTTCCAAGGCTTGGGGATAATCATGACCAACGCCGCAAAACACGATGCTTTGGCGCCGCTGGCGGCGCTCTCCCACATCGTGCCTGAAAGAGCCTTCACGCTGCCGCTCCAGCAGCAGGTTGTGGCGATGGCGAGGCTGGGCGCGAACGTGCCGGCCAAGCTCTCCCCCGACGATGTGCGCACCGTCTGCCGCACCCTGCTGTACCACGTCGAGCACGACGCGAAGTAGGCGTTCAGACCTCCGTTTCGTGAGCCTCCGCCTTCCTCGGCGGCTCGACCGTTCTGCTCCGCCGGTGTTTCCTCGCCTCGCGCATGAAGGCCAGCGTGCGGGGCGTGTAATCCCAGGCGTCGACGCCGACGTCGAACTGCCGTGTCAGCGGCTTCAGCATGGCGTGGGAATGGCCGTGGAGGTCGAGCGAGCCCTTGCCGATCCTGTTCCAGGTCCGCAGCGCGTAGTGGCACAGGATGCAGAGCACCTCGTCCTCGATCAACTCGTGGTAGTCGTGGACGCCGGCCCAGCCGGGATGGCTGCGGGTGGCGCCGTCGTCGTTGTTGCCGGTGATCAGGTGCTTGGTGCCAGGCAGCCGCGCCAGAAGGGTTCCCACTGCCTCCGCCGAGTAGCCGGGCGCGAAGTCGCCCAGGTGCCAGACCTCGTCGTCCGGCGTGACGACGGCCTGCCAATTGGCGACCAGCGCGGCATCGTGCTCGGCGATGGTGCGGAACGGCCGCTTGGCCGAGCGCAGGATGCGGTTGTCGCCGAAGTGGGTGTCGGAGGTGAAGAAGCGGGTCATCTTCCAAGGCCAATCACGGCGTGAGCAGCCCGACGATCGCGCCGCTCGTCAAGGTCGCCAGAGTGCCGGTCACCAGCGCGCGCCAGCCGAGCGCGGCGACCTCGGCGCGGCGCGCGGGCAGCAGCTGGCCGAGGCCACCGAGCAGGATGCCGAGGCTGCCGAAGTTGGCGAAGCCGCAGAGCGCGTAGACCATCATCAGCCGGCTGCGCGGATCGAGCGTGCCGGCGGGCAGGTGGGCGAGGTCGAGATAGGCGACGAACTCGTTCAGCACGGTCTTGGTGCCCATCAACGTCGCCGCCGCGGCGGCCTGGTCCCACGGCACGCCGATCAGCCAGACTAGCGGGCGGAAACCCCAGGCGAGGATGCGCTGCAGGCTGAGCGGCGCGCCCCCGACGGCGACGAGGCCGACGCCGAGGTCGGCGAGGGTGACGAGCGCGACCAGCACGATGAGCATGGCGACGATGGCGGCGAGGAGGCCGACGCCGTCCATCGTGCCGCGCACCATCGCGGCGGTGGCGCCCCCGACCCGGTCGGTCTCCTCCAGCGCGGCACGGGCGTGCCGGTCGGGCACGAAGGGCACCATCAAGGCGGAGAGCGCGAGGGCGGCGGGCGTGGAGAGCACGGCGGCGACGAGGATCTGCGAGAAGGAGTCCGACACCGCCGGCGCGATGATCGCGCCGTAGATCGCCATCATCGTGCCCGCGATCCCGGCGAGGCCGCACGCCATCAGCGCGTGCAGTTCGCCGCGGCTCATGGCGGCGAGGTAGGGCCGCACCAGCAGCGGCGCCTCGATCATCCCGACGAAGACGTGCGTCGCCGCGCCGAGCCCGAGCGCGCCGCCGATGCCCAGCGTGCGCGCCAGCAGCCACGCCAGCGCGCCGACGATGCGCTGGAGGATGCCCCAGTGAGTGAGCAGCGACACCAGCGCGCTGACGACCAGCACCATCGGCAGCGCGCGGAAGGCCAGGATGAAGCTCGCGCCGGGATGGGTCTCGGCATAGGGCAGGGGACCGCCGCCGAGGAAGCCGAAGACCAGCGTGGTGCCGGCGTCGGTGGCCGTCTGCAGCGCGCCCACCGCCCTGTCGGCGTAGACGAGCACGGTCACGGCGGCGGGCAGCTCGAGGAACAGCGCCGCCAGCGCGCCTTGCAGGAGGAAGCCGCCGACCACCACGCGCCACGGCACGTCGCGGCGCGCTCCGCCGATCAGCCAGGCGATCAGCGCCAGCACCACCATTCCCGCCAAGCCGCGCATCCGCCCTCCGTGTGTCGGGGATCGCTCGGCAAGAAGCATGACAGGTTCCGTCTTTGCCACGCCGAAGCTGTGCAGAGGCGAATTGGATTAAGATATATCTGCGCCGCG
>CAZZWW010000073.1:0-10427 GCA_964657815.1 Vulcanimicrobiota bacterium
AACGACAAGGGTGGGAGCCCAACGCAAAGCAAGCGATCCCGGTGCATGACGCGCCCCTGATCGCGCTGGTGGCGCTGCTGGTCGAGGCGGCCGGCGGCTACCCCCAGGCGCTGTTCGTCCGCATCGGCCACCCCGTGACATGGATGGGCGCGGCGCTGGCGCGGCTCGACCGCGAACTGAACCGGGAGCGGGATGAGCCGCGTCGCCGCCGGCTCGCCGGATTCGTCGCCCTAGCCGTCCTGCTCGTCGCCAGCGGCGGGGCAGGGTGGCTGGTAACGGAGGGCGCCTTCGCCGTTCTTCCGCGCTGGGCGGCTGTGCTCGCGCTCGGCGCGCTCGCCTCCTCCTGCCTGGCACAGCGCAGCCTCGACGCGCACGTGCGTGCCGTCGCCGAGGCGCTGGAGCGCGGCGGGCTCGAGGCCAGCCGCCGCGCCGTGGCGATGATCGTGGGACGCGACACCGCCGCGCTCGACGAGGCCGGCGTCGCCCGCGCCGCGATCGAGAGTCTCGCCGAGAACTTTTCGGACGGAATCGTCGCGCCGGCATTCTGGCTCGTTCTCGCCGGCTTGCCCGGCGGCCTCGCCTACAAGGCCGCCAACACCGCCGACAGCATGATCGGCCATCGCACCCCGCGCCACGAAGCCTTCGGCTTCGCCGCGGCGAGGCTCGACGACCTCGTGAACTGGCCGGCGGCGCGGCTCGCGGCGCTGTGGATCGTGCTCGCGGCGACTTTGGTGCCCGGCGCCTCGGCGGCCGCCGCCTGGCGCGTCGCCCTGCGCGATGCGCGCGGCCACGCCTCGCCCAACGCCGGCTGGCCGGAGGCCGCGATGGCAGGGGCGCTGGGGGTGCGGCTCGGCGGAGCCCGGAGCTACGGCGGCCAGATGGTGGCGGACGCGACGATGGGGGACGAAGAGGCGACGGTGAGCGCCGCGACAGTCCGGCAGGCGTTGCGGCTGTACCGGTGCGCGTGCCTCTTGAACGGGCTCGTGGTCGCCGCCTTGGCCGCTTCGCTCTTGCGACACGTGCTTTAAGACAGGCTGTTCCCTTTCCCGCAGCGGGAAGGAGGGCACCTCACCGCGCGAGCGCCAGCAGCCGATCCAAATCGATATGCGCCGCCACATGCGCCGCCACGGCGTCGAGCGCAGCCTCCTGGCCGGACTCGTAGGCGCGGCCGTCGCTGGCGGTGCCGAGGCGGGCGAGCAGGGCGGCGCGCTGGCGATCGTCGGCGAAGAGGCCGTGGATGTAGCAGCCGGCGACGCGGCCATCGGCGGAGACGGCGCCGTCGACGCGGCCGTCGGCGAAGCGCGCGAACGGGCGCTCCGCCGGCGTGGTCTCGCCCATGTGCATCTCGTAGCCGGAGAAGGGCACGCCGGCGGCTTCTCCCTCAACCGGCGACAGGCGCTTCTCGCCCGTCAGCATCGTGTCCACCGGCAGCAGGCCGAGACCCTCCGCCCGGCCCGGCACCCCCTCGACGCCGAGCGGGTCGGCCAAGGAGTGGCCCAGCATCTGATAGCCGCCGCAGAGCCCGAGCACCTGGCCGCCACGGCGTACGTGCGCATGAAGGTCGATGTCCCAACCTTCCCGGCGGAGAAACGCGAGGTCCGCCATCGTCGTCTTGGAGCCTGGCAGCAGCACCAGGCGGGCCACAACCGGCAGCGTCTCACCGGATGCGACGGTGACGAGGCGCACCGCCGGTTCCTGCCGCAGAGGGTCGAGGTCGTCGAAGTTGGAGATGCCCGGCATCAGCGGCACGGCGATCGTCACGGTGCCGTCGGCGGCGGGGCGCCAGCCGCGCAGCGCGAGCGAATCCTCGGCCGGGAGCAGCGCCGCTGCGGCGCAGTGCGGCACCAGGCCGAGCGCGGGCCAGCCGGTGCGGGCGGCGATCAGCGCCATGCCGTCGGCGAAGAGCGCGGGATCGCCGCGGAAGCGGTTGACCAGGAACCCGGCCACCATCGCCGCGTCGGCCGGGTCGAGCACGGTTTTCGTACCCACGATCTGGGCGATGACACCGCCGCGATCGATGTCACCGACGAGCACCACGGGCACGTCGGCGGCACGGGCGAAGCCCATGTTGGCGATATCTTTCGCGCGCAGGTTGATCTCCGAGGCACTGCCGGCGCCTTCGACGATCACGAGGTCGGCCTCGGCCCTCATGCGCGCGAAACTCTCCAGCACGGCGGGCATGAGTCGCGGCTTCCACGCCTGGTAGGCGGCGGCCTCGGCCTGTCCCGCGACCTTGCCCTGAACCACGATCTGCGAGCCCGTGCCGCTGTGCGGCTTCAGCAGCACGGGGTTCATGTGCACACTGGACGGCACGCGGCAGGCGCGCGCCTGCACCGCCTGCGCCCGCCCGATCTCGCCGCCATCGGCGGTGACGGCCGCGTTGTTCGACATGTTCTGCGGCTTGAACGGGCGCACGCGCAGCCCGCGCCGTGTGAAGGCGCGGCAGAGTCCGGCGACGACCAGCGACTTGCCGACGTCGGAGCCGGTGCCCTGGATCATGATCGCGCGGGTCACGTGCCGCGCCAGCGGGCGAAATGGTCGAGCGGGCCGGGGCCGCGGCCGACGTGGAGGCGTTCGGCGCCGGCGAGCGCGGCATCGAGGTATTGCTTGCCCGTGGCCACGGCTTCGCGCAGGGACTCTCCCTTGGCGAGCGCCACGGCGATGGCCGACGACAGGGTGCAGCCGGTGCCGTGCGTGTTGCGGGTCGCGAGGCGCGGCGAGGAAAATCGGGCGAACCCCTCGCCGTCGATCAGCACATCGGTGGCTTGGTCGCCCGTGCCGTGGCCGCCCTTGATCAGCCAGGCGGCCGTGCCGGTGCCGCGCAACCGTCGCGCGCCTTCGGCGATGGCCTCGTCGCTGTCGAGGACGGGTCTGCCGAGGAGGCGCGAGGCCTCGGCGAGGTTGGGGGTCACGAGCGTCGCGCGCGGAAAGAGATGCGTGCGCAATGCCGCGATCACGGCATCGTCGCCGAGCACGGCACCGCTGGTGGCGACGAGCACGGGGTCAAGAACGAGAGGGCCGGCGTAGGCGGCGAGCGCACTTGCCACGGCCTCCACGATCCCCGCCGAGCCGAGCATGCCGATTTTGACGGCCGCGACATCGATGTCGGCGAGGACCATCGTGATCTGCTCCGCCACGAAATCCGGCGACGGAAGGTGTACGGCGCTGACGCCCCGGGTGTTCTGCGCCGTGAGCGCGGTCAGCGCCGCCATGCCGTAGCAGCCGAGCGCGGCGAAGGTCTTGAGATCGGCCTGGATGCCGGCACCGCCGCTCGGATCCGAGCCGGCGATGGAGAGGATGTTGGAAACGCGACCGTCGGTTGCGATCAATGCGAAGCCGGCGTGACTGCGCCCTCGTCGTCGGGCAGCGTTCCCGGCCGCACGATCTCGACGATGCCCGAGCGCCGCGTCACCGAGGCGAGGGTTGCGCCGAGGAAGGCGCGCAGGCCCGGCTCGTCGTGACGGTGCTCGACCTTGAGATGGGGTGTGCCGCCGGCGAAGCTCAGGTGCATGCGAAACTCGGGGTGTCGCGCGCGGATCTCGTGAATGTGGCGCGTCTCGAGCGCCGTGGCGGTATCGCCGACGATCGCCACGCGCGTGTTGGTTCGCCCGCAGGTGGAGGGCTGGGCGAGCTCACGAGCGCTGATCCCGGTGGCGTAGCGCAGCAAGGGGTAGTCGAGGTTGATCCGTGTCAAAACCATCTCGCCCTCGGCCCCAGGTTCGACCGGGAGGCCGTTCTCGTCGACGATCTCGAGGATGAGGCATTCCGCCAAGGTCATGCCTTCGTTCGTCCCGCTCTCATAGGCTACGAGCCCGACCTCGGGCAACAGGAAGGCGTGACGCACCGCAAGGCCACGCATCTCGAACTCTCGGCGGAGGCCGAACTTCAGAGGTCCCGTCACGAGGCCGGCCTTGAGGCTCGTCATTTCGGCGGCGGCATCGAGACCGCCGTCGAGCACTTGCCGCAGGCGCTCGGCGGCACCGCAGAAGAAGGACGGGCGGAAGCGCGCGACCGCCTCGACGATGCGCGCCGGGTCTGCATTGCCTGCGGGCAGCACCGGGCAGCCGATGGCGCGAGCGCCGGCATCGGCGATATGGCCGTGTGGCATCAAATCGTAGGGGAAGGCGTTGAGGACGAGCGCGCCCTTGCGCAGGCCGGCGGCATAGAGGCCGCGCGCCATGCCCCACCAATCCTTGGCCTGACCGGCCGGCGTGGCCATGGCGCCGGGGCCGTCGAAGACATGCGCGAGACCGGCGACGCGCGTCGCCACGAAGCCGCCGAAGGGCGGCACGTCGGCCTGCGCGGCGAGGAGGTCGCCGCGTCGCTGCAACGGCACGCGGGGCAGATCCGCGCGCGTCCGCAGCTTGGCGATGTCGAGGCCCTTCAGCTGCGCGCGCAGAGCCGGCGCCCGGCTCTTGGAGACCGTCAGCACGTGCTGGAGGTCGCGAAACAGCGCGCCCTCGCGCGACGCGGCAGTGCGATTTTCCAATCGGTCGAAGACGTCGTGCATTGCCCAGCCGCTTGGACGAGCCGTGTTGCGAAGGGCCGTCGTGGGACCACCATAGCGACACGGCCCCGCCACGCGCGAGTCGAGTTTATGCCCGACCTGCGACATCCTGGCGTTTTGCCTTCGCCTTGTTGCAAAGCGGCGACGCGTTACGCCGTACGGGTGATCTCGCGTTCGCGCCGGACGCGGCGGCGCAGCGGCCGTCCGGCCATGTGCACGACGCCGCCGCCGAACACGAAGCCGACCAGGCCGAAGACGAAACCCTGCGGCGTCGTCGGCACCGCGGGCGAAAAATCGCCGAGAGCGCCCTGCGCGATGCGGCCGTCGAAGTGGGTCAGGAGCGTGGCGTATTGCGACACCGGGCCGTCCGTGCGGAGCTGCGCCTGCACCTCGCGCAAGGTCTGGAGGCGGGCGAGGTTGTCCTGCTCCTGGTCGCCGCGCTGGCGAACGAAACGGTCGCTATTGGATCGCAGACGATCGATGCCGCCGCTCTGGGTGAGGCCCTGTTGGGCGCTGTCCGACTCGAAGCGCGACACCACCGCGGCGAGTTCGTCGATGGCTCCGCCGAGGCGCTGGCGGTACTGCTGCATGAACGCCGGCACCTGAGTGGCAAGGAAGCCGAACAGCAGCGCGACGAAGAAGGCGAGGCGGCGCAGGATCATGGCGTCGGTCCGACCACGGCGAGGGAATAAGAATGTACCACGTCCCGCCGCCGAGGTCGTCATCTAGCGCCATCGGCTTCAGTCCATGTCATGGCTTGGAGAGTGGCGATCGGCCGGGAAGGCTCGGCTTGCGCCGTCTCGGCGAGGACCGATATGAGAAACCTTCCCGTCATCGGTCGAACCCGTGAACTCTCTCGACATCCCCAAGCCGCCCGGTGAGACCCGGGTCGTCGTCGCCATGTCCGGCGGCGTCGACTCGTCGGTGGTGGCCGCGTTGCTCCATGCCGAGGGCTACGACGTCGTCGGCGTGACGCTGCGGCTCTACGACGATCGCGGCACGGCGGCGCGCGCCGGCTCGTGCTGCGCCGGCCGCGACATCGGCGACGCCCGCACCGTGGCGGCACGACTCGGCATTCCGCATTACGTGCTCGACTACGAGGCCCGCTTCCGCGAGCAGGTCATCGCGCCGTTCGCCGCGGCCTATGCCGCGGGAGAGACGCCGATCCCCTGTGCCTCGTGCAACGACAAGGTGAAGTTCACCGACCTGCTCGAGACGGCCCGCGACCTCGGCGCCGACGCGCTCGCCACCGGCCACTACTGCGCCACCCGCGCGCTGCGGGGCGGCGGCCGAGCGCTGCACCGCGCCGCGGATGCGAGCCGCGACCAGAGCTACTTCCTCTTCGGCATCACGCCCGAGCAGCTCGCCTTCGTGCGCTTTCCGCTCGGCGACCGGCCGAAGACGGAGGTGCGTGAGCTTGCCCGGAGGCACGGCCTGGTGAATGCGGACAAGCCCGACAGCCAGGACATCTGCTTCGTGCCCTCGGGCCGCTACGCGGATCTGGTCGCCAAGATGATGCCGGAGGCGGTGCGCCCCGGCGACATCGTCGACGAAGCCGGCCGCGTGCTGGGCCGCCACGAGGGCATCACCGGCTACACCGTCGGTCAGCGCCGCGGGCTGGCGCTCGGCGGCATGGACCAGCCGCTCTATGTGCTGCGCGTGGATGCCCGACGCGCTCAGGTCGTGGTGGGGCCGCGCGAGGCATTGGCCACGGCGCGGCTGGCGCTGCGCGCCGTCAATTGGCTCGGCGACGGACGGCTGCCCGAGGCGCTCGAGTGCCACGTGCGCACGCGCTCCACGCGTGCGCCGGTGCCGGCGCGCCTCGTGCGCCAGGGCGGCGAGGTGACGGTGGTGTTCCCGGCGGCCGATACGGCGGTCGCGCCTGGGCAGGCCTGCGTCTTCTACGAGAGCGACGCGCCGGGCGCCCGCGTGCTCGGCGGCGGCACCGTGGCGGCGGCGCGGCTGGCCGAGCGAGCGACCTGCGAAGAGGCCCTGGCTTCGTGACGCACGACAAGGCGGGCGCGCTCGACAATGCCGGGGTCCAGGCCGCCTACGCGCGCTGGGCGCCGGTCTACGATCTCACCTTCACGCTGGTCATGCGCGCCGGGCGCCGTGCCGGGGCCGCCGCGGCGGGTCGGCCCGGAGGGCACATCCTCGATGTCGGCGTCGGCACCGGGCTGGAGCTGCCGATGATCGACCGCCGCACGACGATCACCGGCGTCGACCTCTCCGCCCCCATGCTGGAGCGCGCCCGCGAGCGCGTGCGGGCGGACGAGCTCGTCAACGTCGTCGACCTGCGCGTCATGGACGCGATGCACCTCGACTTTCCGGCGGACCACTTCGACGCCGTGCTGGCGCCCTACGTGCTGACCGTGGTGCCCGACCCCCAGGCCAGCCTGACGGAATGGGCGAGGGTGACGAAGCCCGGTGGCGAGATCGTGCTGGTGAACCATGTCGGCGCCGCGCGCGGGCCGGTGGCGGCGGTAGAGGCCTTCATGGGCAGGCGGGCCGAGAAGCTGGGATGGCACCCGCAGTTTCCCTGGGCGACGATCGGCGATTGGATCGATCGCCGCCCCGACATGGCGCTGGCCGAGCGCCGCACCCTGCCCCCGCTGGGGCTGTTCACGCTGACGCGGATCGCGAAGGCGGCCTAGCCGGCTGGAGACGCATGGGTCGTGACACGTAACACCGAACCCGCAGGCCGCTCCCCGGGCGCCTCGCCGCCGCGCTTCCATTACGGCTGGGTCGTCGCGGCCGTGACCTTCCTCGTGCTTCTGGTCGGCGCTTCGGTGCGCTCCACGCCGGGCGTGCTGATCGTGCCGCTGCGCGAGGAGTTCGGCTGGTCGACGGCGACGATCAGCGGGGCCGTCGCGCTCAACATCATGCTCTACGGCCTCGCAGGGCCGTTCGCGGTCGCCGTCATGGAACGCTTCGGCTTGCGAAGGTCGATCTCCGCCGCGCTGCTCCTGCTGGCCACGGGCGCCGGGCTGACCGTCTTCATGCAGTACGCCTGGCAGCTGACGCTCCTCTGGGGCGTGCTGGTCGGGCTCGGCAGCGGCATGGTCGCGATGGTGCTCGGCGCCACCGTCGCCAACCGCTGGTTCGCCAAGAGCCGCGGCCTGGTGGTCGGCATGCTCACCGCGAGCAGCGCCACCGGGCAACTCCTCTTCCTGCCGCTGCTGGCGAAGGCGGCGACCGATCTGGGCTGGCGCGCCACGTCGCTCAGCGTGGCCGGCGCAGCGCTCGCCCTCGTGCCGGTCGTGGTGCTCCTCGTGCGCGACCGCCCCGCCGACCTCGGGCTGCCTCCCTACGGCGGTACGACGATCGAGCCGGCGCCGGTGCACACGGTCAACCCGGCGGTCCGCGCCGTGCGGGCGCTGCGCGTCGGGTTGAGGTCCGGCGACTTCTGGCTGCTCGCCGGCAGCTTCTTCGTCTGCGGCGCCTCGACCAGCGGCCTCATCGGCACCCACCTCATCCCGGCCTGCGTCGATCATGGCATCCCGGAGGTGCGCGCTGCCGGGCTGCTGGCGATGATGGGGGCCTTCGACCTCGTCGGCACCACCGCCTCGGGCTGGCTGACCGACCGGATCGACAGCCGCAAGCTGCTGTTCTGGTACTACGGGCTGCGCGGCCTCTCGCTCATGTACCTGCCGTTCGCCTTCGACGCGACCTTCTACGGTCTGTCGCTCTTCGCGGTCTTCTACGGCCTCGACTGGATCGCGACCGTGCCGCCGACCCTGAAGCTCAGCGAGCAGGCCTTCGGCAAGGAGAACGCCGCCCTGATGTTCGGCTGGATCCAGGCGGCGCACCAGATCGGCGGTGCCGGTGCCGCCTGGGGCGCGGGCTATCTCCGCACCATGACGGGCCATTACGCCGGCGCCTTCTACGCGGCCGGGCTGGTCTGCCTCGGCGCCGCGCTGCTGGTCCTGCTCATCGGGCGCGGCCGTGCCGCGCCGGATGCCCGGCTTGCTCGACCGGTCGCGTGATGGCGCCGTAGCGACTCACGTCCCCGCCCGCTATGCTCCCGGCATGGCTCGGCTCGCCTCGAAGACGGTGCTGCGCGGGGCCGACGTCGCGTTCTTCGACGTCAGCCACGACGGCGCGATCCACCGCGTGCAGATCAAGCGCGTCGCCGCGGCGCGCCGGTTCACCCTGCGCGTGCGGGCCGCGACGCGCGACGCGGTGCTGACCATGCCCGTGCGCGGATCGCTCGTCCGCGCCAGGCTCTTCGTCGACCGGCACGCCGGCTGGATCGGCGTGCGCTTGGCGCGCCTGCCGGAGGCGACGCCGTTCGGCCCCGGCGCCAGCGTGCCGGTGCGCGGCGTCCCGCATGAGATCGTGCACAGGCCCGGCGCGCGCGGCACGGTCTGGGTCGACGCCGGCGAGCCGGAGGGCCCGAGACTCTGCGTGAGCGGCGCGGCGCCGTTCGTCGCTCGGCGCGTGCAGGACTGGCTGATGCGCCAGGCCCGCTCGGACCTCGCCGAGGCCGTCGCCCGGCACGCCGCCGCCCTCGGCGCGGCGCCCAAGCGCCTGACGCTGCGCGACACCAGGAGCCGCTGGGGGTCGTGCTCGTCCGCCGGCGCGCTCAGCTTTTCCTGGCGCCTCGTCATGGCGCCGCCGCACGTGCTCGACTACCTCGCCGCCCACGAGGTGGCGCATCTCAGGCACATGAACCATTCCGCGGCCTTCTGGGCGACGGTGGAAGGGCTCTTCCCGGAGGTGAAGGGCGCCGAGGCCTGGCTCAAGAAGCACGGCACCGGGCTGATGCACTATGGAGCGACTCGCGAGAGCGAAGCCTCCTAGGGCACATCCCGAGCGTGAGACCCGTCGCGACGTGCCGCACCGGCCGGCCGAACGGCTTCCGCCGGGCGCGGTCCCTGATTCACGATGTCAAACAGCGGTGGGCTCCGCCGAAGGCGAATCCCGGGTCTTCGGTGAGCGGTGCGCCGAGCGCCCCGCTGCATCGCGGTCGATGGTGACAGGACCTTCGGTCCCCGGACGCCGCGACATCGTCGCCTGCGTTTCGCGGACTTTCCGGTTCGATGGCCGAGCCGCGAGGGCTCGGCCGGGCTGGTCGGCGGAAGCGTCGCTTGACCGCCGGCCGGCTTTTTCGATGGGAGGCACTGGACCTCGAAAGCCGCCCGTCGTCAATTGCCGCTGGCGCGCTTCGGAACGGCCCGTGTGCAAGGTTGCAGAGGGAAAGCTTGTCCGATTGGAGAAGGATATTCTCCGAAAAAGCCGAACGGGCGCGGCACCGTGCATTGTGGGTGCTGGCCGGGCCCAAGCCGCATCAGCCGAGGACCTCGAGGCCGTGCTTGCGCACGATGCTGAGCAGCTTTAGAGCCATGCCGCTCGGCTTCTTGGCTCCCGTTTCCCATTTCTCCACCGTGCTCTCGCTTGTATTGAGATAGCGGGCGAAGACCGGTTGGCTGACTTGGCTGCCCTCGCGTAACCGCTTAATCTCCGCGGGCGCAATCGCGGTCGGCACGGCAACGCAGGTCTCGTCGAACCGCCGCATGGTCGTCTTGTCGATGGTGCCCGTTCGCAACATGCCGGCGGCACTGCTGTGGATCGCCTCGAACGCGTCGCTCTTGAACTTCGTCTTCCTAGGCACCTTCGATCTCCACGAGTTCTCCCGACCCGATCTCCGCCTCAAGCTCATCGATCGTCTTGTCCGCATACAGATCGGCCAAAGCGCGAAAGGCGAGGAGTTCGTTTGGCAAATCGAAAGACGAAGACCCGGAACGTGCGACCTTTCGCCAGAAGGATGCCTCGGTGCCTGTTCTTTTCGAGACGCTTCTTGAAGACGCCACCGCCGAGGTCATCCGCTTGACCTTTGGCGACGGCCTGTACGGCCGCATAGAACTCCCGATCGTCGATGCCGGCCTTTCGAGCGCGCTTGGCGAACCAGGCTGTCTTA
>CAZZWW010000074.1:0-10391 GCA_964657815.1 Vulcanimicrobiota bacterium
CTCCGGAATGGGCGCGGGCGGCAGCCGAACCACCGGCACCACCGGCCGATCCACTGGGCCCCATCTTCACTACGAGGTCCGCATCGCCGGCGAGCCGGTCGATCCGGCGCGTTACCTCACCCTCGCCGCGGAGATCGCAGGCGAATGAATCATCCCTGGGACGACTTGCTCAGGAAAGTCTGCCAGTCGTCGAGCGAGCCGTAGTAGCAGTTGCGGTCGACGTAGCCGCGGATGCCGGGCACCGTCCCGGTCGCGGTATGTTGCCAAAAGTGCCATTGGCGATCGCCGTACTTCACGGTCGGATAGTATTTCACCGAGCGCACCCACATCGGGTAGTCCTGGAACTCGCCTTGCAGGACGTCACGGTGGAAGTCGACGGACGTGTAGATCACCGGCTTCTTGCCGTAGGCGCGTTCCATCGCTTCGAGGATGGTCCGCATCATGGACAGCGCCTCTTCGCGGGGAAGCTTGCGCGGACAGGTCTTGGAGGTCGGATTCCACTCGACGTCGAGCACCGGCGGCAACGCGAACGGGTCGTTGGGGACGTTGGCGACGAACCAAGCCGCCTGCTGCGACGCGGGACGGCACCAATAGGCGAAATGGTACGCGCCGCGAATCACGCCGGCAGAGCGCGACGCTTCCCAGTTCTGCCGAAACTTCTCGTCGAGGTAATCGCCTCCCTCGGTGGCCTTGATCCAAGCGAAACGAACGCCCGACCCGGAGACCGCCTGCCAGTCGACGTCGCCTTGATATTTCGACACGTCGATCCCCTGAATGGCGAAGCTCGCCGCAAGAGGAAAGGGACTGTCGGCCGGATTGGTGGCGCAACCCGACAGCGCGAGGCTCGCTGCGACGGCCAACGCCGCCGTCCACGACGCGAGGCGACGGCCTTGGTTAAGTACTCGGGAACTCATGCCCGCACGCTATCCCCGATGCGCAAACACCCCGTTAACGCACAAGTCTAGCATCGCTCGCGCGGCGGAAGCGAGGCGCATGCTTCGGGGCGTTCGTTTCCGATCGAGTGTGTCGTCCGAGACGGCCGGTTGTCGGCGGTGCCAAAGGCGAACGGGAGCGTCCGGCCTGGAGCCACGCATCGAAGGATGGTTGCATTGCCTCGCAGGCCTGGAGGGTCCCGTCGCGCGCCATCGTCGAAGCGAGAGGAAGTCGCCGCTCAGCGGTGGCTAGCCTCGCTGCCCTGCGGCTTGGGCGATGAGTGCCGTGAGGCGACCCAGGTCTTGGGCCGCGTTGGCCGCGGCGGGATCGAGCCGGACGCCGAACACCCTCTGCAGCCGCAGAATCAGCGTGGCGTGGGCCAAGGAATCCCATCCCTCGACGTCGCGCGCCGTCGTGCCCTCGCTCAGCTCGCTCGCATCGACGTGGAAGGACGACGCGACGACCTCGCGCACCTTGGCGGTGACATCGTTCATCCTGTGGCTCCTGCCTGTCTCAGGCCGAACGTCTAGCGTCGGCATCTTGCAGGGCCAAGAATTTACGGCGATTTTCGGCTCGTCCGATCTTGCCGCTCGTCGACTTCACGAGCCAACCAGGGGCGACGAAGACGATGCGCTTGGGCGCGATGCCCAGAATACTTTCCAAGCGAAGCCGAACCGCGGCGCGCGTCGCCTTCGCCTCTGTCCCCGGCACGGTCTCGGCGACGATCACGAGTTCCTGGCTGCCCACGCTTGCGTCGTCGAGTCCCATCGCCACCACGCGCCCGGGTTTCAACCCCGCCACGTCGGACAGCAGACCCTCGATCTCGTTGGCGTAGACGTTGCGGCCGAGCAGGATGAGAAGGTCGTCGCGGCGACCGAGTACGAAGAGGTCGTCGTCGAGCCGGAAGCCGAGGTCACCGGTCAGATACCCGCCGTCGCGGAAGGCTGCCGTGGTACGCTCGGGTTCGAGATGATAGCCGCGGAAGAGGAACGGCGCGCCTATCGCGATCTGCCCGACGTGTCCCGGCGGCAGCGGAGCGCCGGCCTCGTCGAGGATTGTCAGCGTGACGCCGGGAAGCGGCACGCCCGAGCTGACGAGTGCCGCGCCTCCCGGGCTCGACACCACGCGTCCCGCCTCGAGCGCCGCGCGTTCGACTTGAATTGTGCGCGGCGCGCCGGCGCTCTGCGTGACCGCGAAGACCGTCTCGGCCATGGCGTAGCAGGTCTGCGGCGCGGACGGCCGGAGCCCCCATCCAAGAAAACGGCCGGCGAAGGCCTGGAGCGTCTCGGGGCGGCAGGTCTCCGAGCAATCGATCAGAGCTCGCAGAGAGGAGAGATCCGCGCGGCGATCGTCGTCGAAGGCGGCGTTGACGAGGTGCGCAAAGGCGAAATTGGGCATCCATGCCAGGGTGCCCTTATGGCGCGCTATGGCCTCGAAAAACGACAGAGGATCGAGCAGCCAGCAGAAGGGATCGAGCAGCACGCTCGTCATGCCCGTGCGCAGCGGCTGCAGCAGGCAGGCGACGAAGCCCATGTCGTGGTAGAGCGGCAGCCAAGAGACGATCGTGTCCTCGACGTTCGCGTCGAGCACGCGGGTGAGGCTCGCGAGCTGGGCCTCGATGGCGTCGAAGGTGAGCGCGACGCCTTTCTTCAGTCCGGTGGTTCCCGAGCTATGCTGGAGGCAAGCGACGTCTGTCCCTTGCCAACGGTGCACCGGCTCGTCCCGGACCAAAGAGCCGTCGTCCGACGCGAAGTCCTCCGGCGTCAGCACCGCCATGGACGTGCTCGTGATATGGGCGGCGATCGCCGCGGCGTTCGTCGAGGTCGTCACGATCAGGCCGCCGCCGAGCCGCGCGAACAGCTGGTCATGGCTCGACCAGAAGAGACGAGCATCCTGCTTGGGGGTCGGCACCGGCATCATCGAGGGAACGCAGCCCGCGACCAGAGTGCCGATGAAGGCTTCGAGGAGCGGACCCCCGAGCGGCAGAGAAAGCAGGACCACGTCACCGACGCGCGCCCCGCGCGCGCGCAACGCCGCCGCCCAACGCATCGCGCCGTCTCTCAAGGCGGCGTTTGTCAGCTCGGCGGGTTCGGCCTTGCCGTACAGGACGAAAGCCGCGGCGTCGGGCTGACGTGCCGCTCGGCGCAGGAAGCGATCTAGGAAGCCAGCCGTCATCCTTCCCTCTGCTCGCGCGCCGGCGGCAATCTAGCACGTCATGAGTGGCGGCTCACGGCTCGCGTACAGCGAGAAGCTCGGGCCGTAATGATGATCGCATTGGTCGTCGGCGACAACCACGTGGCTGAAGCCCGACGACGCAAGCACCGCGAGGACGCCGTCGCGCTCCAGCCAGAAATGCCGGTCGTGCGTGCCGCCGCAGAACTTCGGGTCACGCCAGGCCTTGCGGTAGGTCCGCTCGTGGAGGCGCAGTGTCACGCCGGCACAACGATGCTCCGCGATCCGGCCCGAGAAGGGCTTGCGGCGCGGGTCTCCCTTGGGCATCGCACGTCCGTCGAAATAATGGGTCCAGAGGAAAATCGCGTCCGCGCGGGCGCAGATCAGCTCGAGCAGGCGTGCCGGTTGGGCAGAATGATACAAAACACCGGACGCGACCACGAGATCATATCGGCGTTCGCCCGCCTCGAGCCACGGCAGGAAGTCGCCGAGCAGGAAACGGGCTCTCAAAAGGCCGAGCGCCTCTTTGGCGACGATGCAGCGCATGTAGGCGAGGGCGTTGGCTTCGACGGCATCGATCGTCGCGGCCCCCGCCTCATGGAGCATGTAGGTGTGCGACCCCTCGAGCGGTCCGAGTTCGAGCACGTCGCGTCCGGCGACGTCGAAGCAGCGTTGCAACAGCCAAGCGATGCGCGTGTCGGCGTAGAGCGGGACCTCCCCTGCGACGAGACCCGAATCGGGAGGCATCGCGCCGATCCAGCCCGGCAGCAGATCGATGGCGTTCTGAAGGCTCGGCATGCCGGTGACGTAATGGTCGAGCGAAGCGTTTGTCGCCCTGAGCCGGCCGAGGGGGCGGAACAACCGGCGCGCTGATCTGGGAACTGCTCCCGGCTGCCGCCCGCTACCGCCTTTGCGCCCGATCATGCCGGACGGCGTAGCACGGACGGCGCGACGATCCCAACGGGCCACTGTCACTTGCCCGTCGCGAAAATTGATGATTGGGGAAGCCGCGCGGCCTGCGACACCGGAATCACGCATGCAAAAGATCGTCACGTTCAGCTCGGTCGGCCGCCGCGCGCTGCCCAACCTCTACGATCTTCTCGCCCTCTCCCTCGTCTTCGCGATCTTCATCGCCGTCGTCCACGCCAGCCAAGGCGTGGTCATGCCTCTCAACGCACCCGGCGCCACCGACATCCACCTCGACGTCAAGTACCTGCCCTACTACGCGCTGCGCACGACGTTGCGCATGTTCATCGCGATGGGCTTCTCGCTGCTCTTCACCTTCACCTACGCGACGCTGGCAGCGAAGAGCCGGCGCGCCGAGAAGGTGCTGATTCCGCTTCTCGACGTGCTGCAGTCGGTGCCGATCCTCGGCTTCCTCGCGTTTCTGGTGCCGTTCTTCGTTGGGCTGTTCCCCGGCTCGGTCGCAGGATACGAAACGGCCTGCATCTTCGCGATCTTCACCAGCCAGGCCTGGAACATGGCTTTCTCGTTCTACCAGTCGCTGCGCAACGTGCCGGCCGACTTGGTCGAGGTGTCGCGCGGCTTCGCCCTGACGCCTTGGCAGAAGTTCTGGCAGCTCGAGACCCCTTTCGCGATGCCAGGGCTGATCTGGAACATGATGATGTCCATGTCGGGCGGCTGGTTCTTCGTGGTCGCCTCCGAGGCTATCGCGGTCGGCGATAACACGACCAAGTTGCCGGGCATCGGCTCCTATATCGATCTCGCCAATTCGCGCTCGGATTACGGCGCCATCATCGCGGCCGTGGTGATGATGGGGATCGTCATCCTTGCCTACGATCAGCTGCTGTTCCGGCCCCTCGTCGCCTTCTCGGCACGGTTCCGGGTCGAGCTCGTCGCCAGCCAGCAGGTCGAACGCTCCTGGGTGATGGATGCATGGAAGCGGACGCGCTGGCTGCAGCCGCTCACGCAAGGGGTCGCGCAAGTGTTTCGCCGCCTCGCGCTGCTACGGCTCGGCACGCCCCTCGGAAAACGCCGCGCCGATCTCCTCGAGAGTCAGCAAAAGCCGAACCGCATCGGCGACATCCTCTTCTTCGTGGCCGTCGCGGCGCTCTGCGCCTACTCGATCTACGAGGTGGTCTTGTTCGTCGGCGCCAAGTACGGGCTCGAGGAGGTGAAGATCGTGGTGATCGACACGCTCTACACGATGATCCGCGTCTTCGTGATGATCGTATTGGCGACACTCGTCTGGGTGCCGGTCGGCATCTGGATCGGGCTGCGCCCGGCGATCGCCGAGAAGCTGCAGCCTTTCGCCCAGTTCCTTGCCGCGTTCCCTGCCAACGTGGTGTTCCCGATCGCGGTGCTGCTTCTCGTCGTGTTCCACCTCGACCCGGATATCTGGCTGAGCCTGCTGATCGTGTTCGGGACGCAATGGTACATCTTGTTCAACGTCATCGCCGGCGCGCAGGCCTACCCGAGCGACCTGCGCGAGGCGGCGCGTTCCTTCGGCATCAAGGGGCGCGACTGGTGGATCAAGGTCATGATCCCAGGCATCTTCCCATACTACGTGACGGGCGCGCTGACGGCATCGGGCGGCTCGTGGAACGCGGCGATCGTCGCTGAATACGTCAAGTCCGGCGACCACACCGAGGTCGCCAAGGGCATCGGCTCCTACATCGCCATCGCTACCGAGAAAGGGCATTCCGAGCAGATCTGGCTTGGCGTGGTCGTGATGAGCATCTTCGTGATCCTCTTCAACCGCATGCTCTGGCGCCCGATGTTCGGGCTCGCCGAGCGTCGCCTTCGCCTGGCCTGAGAAAGAACCCGATGCTGCAAGAGCAACTCACGACCCTGCTGCAGGTCGACGACGTGGTGCAGCGCTACCGCACCGGGTCGGGCGACGTCGGCCCGCTGGTGCTCGATCACGTCTCGCTCAAGCTGAAGCCGGGCGAGATCGTCGGTCTGCTGGGGCGCTCGGGTTGCGGCAAGTCCTCGCTGCTGCGCATCGTCGCCGGCCTGTCCTTTCCCGCCGAGGGCAAGGTGACCTACGCCGACGCTCCCGTGACCGGCCCGGTCGATGGCGTCGCCATGGTGTTCCAGTCCTTCGCGCTGTTCCCATGGCTCACCGTGTTGGCCAACGTCGAGATCGGGCTGCGCTCCAAGGGCGTGCCGGAGGACGAAGCGCGCCAGCGCGCGCTCAAGGCGATCGACCTCATAGGCCTCGATGGCTACGAATCGGCGTTTCCCAAGGAGCTCAGCGGCGGCATGCGCCAGCGCGTCGGTTTCGCCCGCGCGCTCGTGGTCAACCCCAAGATCCTGCTGATGGACGAGCCCTTCTCGGCGCTCGACGTCCTCACCGCCGAGACGCTGCGCACCGACCTGCTCGACCTCTGGGTCGAGGGCCGCATGCCGATCAAGTCGATCCTGATGGTGACGCACAACATCGAGGAGGCGGTGCTCATGTGCGACCGTATCGTGGTGCTGTCGTCGAACCCTGGCCGCATCGCCGCCGAGATCGCCGTCACGATGCAGCACCCGCGCAACCGGCTCGACCCCGAGTTCCGCCAGATGGTCGATCGCATCTACGCGCTCATGACCAAACGCCCTGCGCCGGTGCAGCCTGGTGCTGGCGGCACCTTCCCCGGCCTCGGTCTGGGCATGGCGCTGCCGCGCGTCTCCACCAACACGATTTCCGGCATGATCGAGGAGGTGCACGCACAGCCCTACAACGGGCAAGCCAAGCTGCCCGAGCTCGCCGACTCGCTGCAGATGGAGATCGACGACCTGTTCCCCGTCGCCGAGACGCTGCAGTTAATGCGCTTCGCCGAGCTGGCCGACGGCGCCATAAGGCTGACGCCGGCCGGCAACCGCTTCGCCGACATGGAGACCGACGCCCGCAAGAAGCTCTTCGGCGACCATCTCCTGGCCTACGTGCCGCTCGCCGCCCGCATCAAGATGGTGCTGGACGAGCGCCCCTCCCATTCCGCCCGTTCCTCACGGTTCCTCGAGGAACTGGAAGACCACATGAGCGACGAATACGCCGACCGCACGCTGAAGAGCGTGGTCAACTGGGGTCGTTATGGCGAGCTGTTCGCCTATGACGAGGGGTCGGAGACGCTGAGCCTGGAGAACCCGGCCTAGGCATTTGTATCACGTTCGACCGGTGTTGGATTTGTTCGATGGAGTCGCCTGCGATCTAGATATCGCCCAGACCAAACTGCATTTTCCCGGAGTCGTATGCGGGCTTAAGCCGACATTGCAACGCGTCGAGCCCAAGAAGCATCGACAGACTAGGTACGGGCTCTGATGTGCCCCGTACATGTTATAATCATCGCCGGCAAAGGGCTGATGAGGCTTGCTTGGCGGACCAAGTCGTGGCGGTAAGCTCTTACACACAAATCTTCATAATCAGACGTAAAATCTCTGCCCAAAGCAATCTAATTAACTGACATACTTTATATCGCAATGAATCGCAATGACAGCGGTTGTTTAAGCATGCAGTGATTCGTAGCGCAGTCTTCACACTCCAAAGCGCGCCCGCACCTGGTCCGCCCGCTCCGGGGGCACCCTCACGGTGAGCGAGACCGCGCCGGACGCGGCGCCATCGTTGCGACGCAGCACCTCGGCGTGCTCGTAGAGCCACGCCAGCCCCTGCCCGTCGGCCGGGTCGAGCGTCAGGTCGATCACCGCCCTGCCCTCGGCCAGACGCCCCTCGATCTCGTCGAGCAGCCGCTCCTCGCCCTCCCCGGTCAGCGCCGACACCAAAATCGGTCGATCGTTGCTGTCGCGCCGCCGCGCGCCGTTGGCGACGATCGCCGCGCGCTCGGGATCGAGCAGGTCGAGCTTGTTCCAGACTTCCACGAGCCGGCCATGGTCGGCCGGATCGATGCCGAGATCGCCGAGGATGCCCTCGACATCCGAGGATTGCGCGTCGCTGTCCTCGTGCGCGATGTCGCGAACGTGCAGGATAACATCGGCCTCGATGACCTCTTCCAGCGTGGCGCGAAAGGCGGAGACGAGCATGGTCGGCAGGTCGGAGATGAATCCCACCGTGTCGGACAGGATGATGCGCGAACCGTGCGGGAGCTTCACGTCGCGCAGCGTCGGATCCAGCGTGGCGAAGAGCATGTCCTGCGCCAACACGGTCGCACGCGTCAGCCGATTGAAGAGCGTCGACTTGCCGGCGTTGGTGTAGCCGACGAGCGCCACGACCGGGTAGGGCACGTCGCTGCGCTTCTTGCGATGCAGCGAGCGCGTGCGCTTGACCTTCTCGAGGTCGCCCTCGATGCGCACCATGCGCTCCGAGATGAGCCGGCGGTCGGTCTCGATCTGCGTCTCGCCGGGACCGCCGAGGAAGCCGAAGCCGCCGCGCTGCCGCTCGAGGTGGGTCCAGGAGCGCACCAGGCGCGACTTCTGGTATTCGAGATGCGCCAGTTCGACCTGCAGCGAGCCCTCGCGCGTGCGGGCGCGCCTGCCGAAGATCTCGAGGATCAGCCCGGTGCGGTCGATGACCTTGGCCTTGAACGCCTTCTCGAGGTTGCGCTGCTGCACCGGCGACAGCGCGCAATCCATGAAGACGAGCGAGATTTCGTCGGCCTCGATGCGTGCTGCGATCTCCTCGACCTTGCCCTTGCCGAGGAAGGTCGCGGGTCGCACCTGGTTCAACTTGACGATCGTCTCGTCGACGACGTCGAGGTCGATCGCACGCGCCAAGCCTCCAGCCTCCGCCACCCTGGCCTCGGGCGAACGTTCCGGCTCCTCGCCGCGGCGCTCGGTGACATAGGGGCCGAGCACGAGGGCCCGTGTCGCGGCCGCGACGGCCGCTTCGTCCCGATCCAGTCCGGCGAAGGTGGTATCGATGGGATGTCTTTCGCGCGGCGCTCGAACACCCTAGTCGGCGGTGACCGCATCTTCGCCGGGCTCGAACATCTGAATGGGGTGTCCGGGCATGATTGTCGAGATGGCGTGCTTGTAGACGAGCTGGGAATGGCCGTCGCGCCGCAGCAGCACGCAGAAATTGTCGAACCAGGTGACCACGCCCTGCAGCTTGACGCCGTTGACCAGGAAGATGGTGAGCGGCACCTTGTTCTTGCGCAGGTGGTTGAGGAACGTGTCCTGAAGGTTCTGTGGACGCTCGGTTGCCATCGCCCGCTCCATTCTTTTTCTTGAGCCCACCCCCACGGTCGGCCGAGACATCGCCGCCCAAGTCGGGCGGACGGCTCGTGTCTAGAGCCTGCATCCGTCGAACGGCAAGGCGGAATCGTCGCGAGAAGATCACGCCGAGGACACCGTCGGGCCGCCAAGCAGCGATGGCGCACTTTGAGCGCTCCCGCGACAGCCTTGACCACCCCCCATCGATCGGGCAAGCCGGGCCGCCGCAGGGGTGAGACTTGGAACCGATGACGCGTTGGAGTGAGGGCAGCGATTTCGCCGAGCGGCTGGCCAGCGTCGCCGAGGCGACGGAGCGCATGCTGGAGCGGCTGCTCGCGGATACCCCGCTGCCGGGCGAAATCGCGCGTCCCGCGCGCTTCATGGAGGCGATGCGCTACGCCAGCCTCGCCGGCGGCAAGCGTCTCAGACCCTTTCTGGTGGTCGAGTCCGCCCGCCTCTTCGGTACCGAAGGTGAGGGCACGCTGCGCGCCGCCTGCGCGCTCGAGATGATCCATTGCTACTCTCTGGTCCACGACGACCTGCCGGCGATGGACGACGACGACCTGCGCCGCGGCCGTCCGACCACGCACAAGGCCTACGACGAGGCGACCGCCATCCTCGTCGGCGACGGTCTGCTGACCTTGGCCTTCGACGTCACCGCCGATCCCGCCACCCACCCCGACCCGGCCGTGCGGATCCAGCTCGTGCTCGAGCTGGCGCGCCACAGCGGCATCGGCGGCATGGTCGGCGGCCAGATCCTCGACCTCGAGGCCGAGGCGGCCATCGAGCCGCATACGGCCGAGGCCGTGGTCCGCGTCCAGGCGATGAAGACCGGAGCCTTGCTGCACTACGCCGTACTCTCCGGCGCGCTGATGGGCGGAGCCGACGCCGCGGCGACCGCCGCTATGTCGCGCTACGGAAAGGCGCTCGGCGCGGCCTTCCAGGTCGCCGACGACATTTTGGACGTGGAGGCCGACTCTGCCGCACTCGGCAAGGCCGCCGGCAAGGATGCCGGCCGTAACAAGGCGACGCTCGTCGCCGCGCTCGGCCTGGAGGCGGCTCGCGCCCGTCGCGATGCGCTGGCCGACGAGGCGGTCGCCGCGCTCGACGCGCTGCCCCAGGGGGCTGCCGCAGACGTGCTGCGCGATGCCGCCCGCTTCGCCGTCACGCGTAAG
>CAZZWW010000075.1:0-10157 GCA_964657815.1 Vulcanimicrobiota bacterium
TTTGCGTGCAGAGATCGATGTATTCGCTATGCTGCCTGCGCGCCTTGGCGGCATCTATCTTCTGCGTCAGAAGCCGTTTCACTACAAACTCAGGCCGGAGATCTGCTCTAGACGCTCACGGGCGAAAACATCTTGGACGATGAGTGCGCCAGAGATGATCTTTGATAAGATACGAAGCTCCGTCCCAGCTCCGACGGAGTAGAGCTGCTCGCCGCCTGAACTCTGAAGAGGCTTGGCGTGAACTCTCTCTGCCCAGTTGCTTACGTCGGCTTGCGCAAGCCGGTCGACAACGCCTTCGATATCCGCGCGCTGGCGAGGGTCGAGCGACCTGATGGCTACCATGGCGCGGCGATCGAAATGAACGTCCACTGCTATGACCTTGGTTGCGCGCTTTGCGCGGACCATACTTCATGACTCGAACTTCGCTAAAACAATTCGACTTTCTTGTCGCGCCGAATTTGGAGTCGGAACGGCACTGTCGTGCGCTGCGACTAACCCGAGTTTCCGTGCGCGGGCGGGCACGACGGCCGAGGGTCTTCCGCTGGTCACATTCGAGGTGCCTTTGCTGCGGCGGCGCGCCGCGATCCGGGCGGCGATATCGGACAAGGAGTGCCCGTGGCGGACGTCGGCTTTCGTGACCTGATCGGATCCATCGCGCCGGGGCGCCGCGCCGAGCCCACGGTGGCTCCGCCCTCCCGGGACACGGCGCCGCCGGTCGAGCACGCGCCGCCGCCTGCGGCGATCGTCACCCCGCCGCCGCCGGCCGCACCCGCCCTGTTCGGGCCGGACCGGCAGCCGGCCGACGCGCTCGGGCTGGAGCCGACCTTCGCCCGCCTGGCCGAACTCGCCCTGCACCGCCGCACCGGCACGCCCGTCGCGATGGGCATCCTCGGCGCGCCCGGCAGCGGCAAGAGCTTCGCCCTCGCCCGCATCCTCGACCAGGTGCGCGTGCTCGCCGGCGCCGCCGAGAAGACGGCCGCCTCGCCCTTCGTGTCCCGCATTCACGTGGCGACGATCGACGCGGCCGGCCTTTCCGGCGATCCGGCGACGGCGCTGGCGGCGCGCGTGCACGCGAGCCTGCGCGCCGCCTATCCCGACCTCGCCCGCGAGATCGGCCACGGCGCGCGCGATCCGCACGCCGCGCTGCGCGAGACCAACGACAAGCTCGACGAGGTCCGCCGCCGCCTCGACATCGAGCGCCGCGCCCTCGACGACGCCGGCTCGCGTCGCGCGCGGCTCGTCGAGACGGTGCTCTACGAGACCTCAGGCAGCGCGGTCGACGCCTACGCGCGCGCCAACCGCGCCGGGCTCGAGAGGCGCTTCGCCGGCTTCGGGATCGGGGGCGACGCGATCCGCAGCTACAAGGACTACGTGCTCTATGCCGCCGGCTCGGGTGGAAAGCTCTCGCTTGGACTGCGCTCGCTCTGGGCGTTCAAAGGTCAGACCAAGCTCGTCGTGTTTGCGATCCTGCTCGTCGCGATCGCGGTCGGGCTCGGCGTCGCCCGCGAGACGCAGGACACCTGGCTCTCCAGCCTGCGCGGCGGCCCGCAGGGCGGTGTCGGCATCGCCACGTGGATGGAGGCGCACATCGGCTTGCTATCGACGGCGCGCACGGCCGCCTTCGTGCTGGCCGGGCTCTGCCTGCTCGCCAACGTGTGGCGCGCCGCCGCCTTCCTCGCCCCGGTCAACCGCGGCGCCACGTTGCTCGAAGGCGATCTCGACGGGCGCCGGCGCGACCTCGACGGACTCTACGCGCACCAGATCAAGCGGGTCGACGCGCTCGACGGCGACGTCGAGCGCCTGACGCGCGAGGTGTCGGAGGCCGAGAGGCGCGCCGGCGGGCGGGCCGAACCTTCGCCGTTCGAACCGTCGGCGGCCGGGGCGGCGCAGGCCGTGTTCGCCGCGCTCGCGACGGCTGTCGGTCGTGACAAGGGCCCGGCCGCGCCGCAGCGGATCGTGCTGGCGCTCGACCATCTCGACGGAGTGCCGCCGGAGCGCGCGGACGAGATTCTCGACGCGCTGCACCGCAGCGCGGGCGCCGGTATCGTGACGCTTGCCGCCGTCAATGCCCGGTCCGACGCGCATTCGAGCGTGCTCGAGCGCTGCATCGACCTGCCATTGCACCTGTCGACCCTCGACGAGCCCGGCGCACTGGTCGGGCGCCTGCTCGGCCGCGACGGTGCGCCGGTGGCGTCGGCCAAGCCCGACGCCTCCAAGTCCGCACTGGACGAGCCGCTGGACGAGGCCGAGAGCGATCTCGTCGCAGCCCTGGCGCCGTTGGCGGGTCGTACGCCGCGAGCGCTGCGCCGCTTCGTCGGCCTCTACCGCCTCGCCCGGCTCGACGGCGCCGCGCCCCGCGGCGCACTCGCCTTCACCTTGGCCCTGAAGCTCGGCGGCACGCCGGCCGAGCGGGAGGCGGTGGCGCAGGCGCTCGGCAGCGGACCCTCCGGCTTCGCGCTGGCCGCCGACGCCAGCAAGCGGTTGCGCGACTCCCTCGATGCGGTGAGCGCCTCCGGCCAGACGCTCGGCGAGGGCTCGCTGCTCGCCGCCGGGCGGCAGGCGAAGCGTTTCGTCTTCCAGGCCTAGGTCCAGCCGACGTTGACAGGTGAGTAGAATTCTATTCTCCTACCGTCGTTGGCGCGAGTCTCCTGCCGTGGTGGCGGGAAACGCCTTTCGACCGGACGGGAGACCATGACTGACGACGTGAAACCGCTCGATGCGATCGACAAGCGCATCCTCGCTTTGGTGCAGGTGGACGCCTCGATGGCGATCGGCCAGATCGCCTTCAAGGTCGGGCTGTCGCAGACGCCGTGCTGGAAGCGGCTGCACAAGCTGGAGCGTCTTGGCTACATCAAGCGCCGCGTGGCGCTGCTCGACCAGAAGAAGCTCGGCCTCGACCTCACCGCCTTCGTCTCGATCGAGGTCGGCGAGCACAGTAGCGAGGCGCAGGACAAGCTCGTCGCCGGCATGACGAGGATGAAGGAGGTCATGGACGTCTACCGCATGGCCGGCGACGTCGACTACATGCTCCGCGTCGTGGTGCCCGACACAGCGGCCTTCGACGCCTTCTACAAGAGGCTGGTGGCGCTGGCGCCGCTGAAGAGCGTCAAGTCGCGCTTCGCTCTGGAGGGGCTCAAGGCCGAGACGGCGATGCCGATCCTGTAGGGCCGCAACCAGGGTTGGATCCCTCCCGCTTCGCGGAGGAGGTGCGCCCGGCAGCTCCGCTTTGCCAGAACCATTTTCAGCGCCCATCGGCGGCGGCGATGGCAGTCAACGTGACGACGATCGTTCCCTTTCCTCCCGAATGCCTGTCTGCTGAGCATGCACAACAGAGAGGCAAGAAGCAGATGAAGGCGACTTCGATCACGGCGACCACGACGCGCTCGAGCTTCTCCTCTACCGCCGGCGGTTTCGTTTCCACGCCGGTGCGGCACGAGGACGTATCGAGGGTGTCGCGACCAGCGGGCAAGATATCGGGGAAGGATATCGGCTCGCACCGCTGACATCTGCGGCGCTGGCCAATGAAAAGCCCCGGGGCATGCGCTCCGGGGCTTTATTTCGTCTCGTCCGCGCTTGGGCGCAGCCTACTCGGCGGCGATGGCGGAGTGCTTGAGGTCCCCGACCGACGTCGACTTGTCGTCCTCGTCGTGGTGGAACTGGCCCATGGTGTTGTGGGCACCGCCCGCCTTGAGGGCCGCTTCGCCGGCGAAGTACTCTTTGTGGTCGTCGCCGATGTCGGAGCCGGCCATGTTCTGGTGCTTGACGCAGGCGATGCCGTTGCGGATCTCCTCGCGCTGCACGTCGAGCACGTAGCCGAGCATGCCCTCCTCGCCGAAGTAGTCCTTGGAGAGGCTGTCGGTCGAGAGCGCGGCCGTGTGGTAGGTCGGCAGCGTGATCAGGTGGTGGAACACGCCGGCGCGCTTGGCGGCGTCCGCCTGGAAGGTGCGGATGCGCTCGTCGGCGACCTTCGCCAGTTCGGTCTCGTCGTACTTGATGCTCATCAGGCCGGCACGGTCGTACTTCGAGACGTCCTTGCCGTCCTTCTGCATGGCGTCGAACACCTGCTGGCGGAAGTTCAGCGTCCAGTTGAACGAGGGCGAGTTGTTGTAGACGAGCTTGGCGTTGGGCACGACCTCGCGGATGCGGTCCACCATGGACGCGATCTGCTCGATGTGCGGCTTCTCGGTCTCGATCCACAAGAGGTCGGCGCCGTTCTGCAGCGAGGTGATCGAGTCGAGCACGCAGCGGTCCGCGCCGGTGCCCGGCGTGAACTGGTAGAGGTTCGAGGGCAGGCGCTTCGGGCGCACCAGCTTGCCGTCGCGCACGAGGATCACGTCGCCGTTCTTGGTGTTCTCGGAGGTGACCTCCTCGCAGTCGAGGTAGGAATTGTAGAGGTCGCCGAGGTCGCCGGGAGTCTTGGAGACGGCGATCTGCTTGGTCAGACCGGCGCCGAGCGAATCGGTGCGGGTGACGATGATGCCGTCCTCCACGCCGAGCTCGAGGAAGGCGTAGCGCAGCGCGCGCACCTTGGCGATGAAGTCCTCGTGCGGGACCGTGACCTTGCCGTCCTGATGGCCGCACTGCTTCTCGTCGGAGACCTGGTTCTCGATCTGCAGCGCGCAGGCGCCGGCCTCGATCATCTTCTTGGCGAGCAGGTAGGTCGCCTCGGCATTGCCGAACCCGGCGTCGATGTCGGCGATGATCGGCACGACGTGGGTCTGGAAGCCGTCGATCGCCGACTGGGCCTTCTGCTCCTTGGCCTTGTCGCCGGCCTTCTTGGCGGCGTCGAGCTCGCGGAACAGGTTGCCGAGCTCACGCTGATCGGCCTGGCGCAGGAAGGTGTAGATCTCGGCGATCAGCGCCGGCACGGAGGTCTTCTCGTGCATCGACTGGTCGGGCAGCGGGCCGAATTCGGAGCGCAGCGCGGCGACCATCCAGCCCGAAAGGTAGATGTAGCGGCGCTCGGTCGAACCGCCGAAATGCTTCTTGATCGAGATCATCTTCTGCTGGGCGACGAAGCCGTGCCAGCAGCCGAGCGACTGCGTGTACTTCGCCGGGTCGGCGTCGTAGGCGGCCATGTCCTTGCGCATGATGCCGGCGGTGTAGCGGGCGATGTCGAGACCCGTCAGGAAGCGGTTCTGCAGGCGCATGCGGGCGACGGACTCGGCCTCGATGCCGTTCCAGGCGGTGTTGGCGTCGATGAGCGTCTTGGATTGGGAAATGAAATCTTGATACGACAAGGTCTTGGCTCCTCAGGTGGCGAGATCCGCACGCTGTCCCGAACGCACCGGTAGAACGGGAAACGCCGCGCCCATCCCCCTCAGGAGGCGCCTGCGATGAGCCGTTAAAATCACCATTTGCCGCCTGAAGGCAAGGCAATGCTCGACGCAATAGGGTCATTGTGTGTAAGCTTTACACAGCGGCTTTGTAACGAAGTAAACAAATCGACATGCCCGACGCGGTGCTCACCTCCGCCCGCAAGATCCTGGCGGGACCTCGCCTCAAGCGCCTGCGGCGCGAGCGCGGGCTGACGCAGGCGCGCATGGCCGAGGAGCTGACGGTCTCGCCCTCCTACCTCAACCTGATGGAGCGCAACCAGCGTCCGCTCACCGTGCCTGTGCTGGCGCGGCTGACCGAGGCCTACGGCATCGATCCGCGGGAGTTCATGGAGGACCAGGCCGACGCCGCCGTCGAGAGCGTCGAGCAGATCCTGACCGACCCGATCTTCCGCGACCTTCCGGTGGCCCGCGCCGAGCTGCACGACGCCGCGGAATACGCGCCCTCCGTGGTCGCCGCGATGCGGCGGCTCTACGCCGCCTATGCCGGCGCGCGCGACGCCAACGAGGCCCGCGTGCTCGCGTCGGCCGACCCCGACCGCACCGAGGTGCTGGTCGGCGACGGGCCGATCGAGCGGGTGCGCGCGATCCTTCAGGAGAACCGCAACCACTTCCCGGAGGTCGACGCCTTGGCCGAGGCCTTCGCCTCCGACCTCGCGCTGGAGGGGCCCGAGCCGTTCCACGTCATGGCCGAGCGGCTGAGGGCGCGCCACGGCATCCGCGTCCGGCTGATGCCGGTGGACGTCATGGGCGGGCGCCTCCGCTTCTACGACCTGCACCGACGGCAGTTGTTGATCTCCGAGATCATGGACCAGCCCGGCCGCACCTTCCAGGTCGCCTACCAGCTGGCGATCTCGGAGCACGGCCAGCTCGTCAACGCGATCTGCGCCCGGATCGAGCCTAACGACGACACCGCGCGCCGCCTGCTGCGGGTGACGCTGGCCAACTATTTCGCCGGCGCGGTGATGATGCCCTACGCCCGCTTCCACGAGGCGGCGGAGGCGACGGGCTACGACATGGAGGTGCTCGCCGCGCGCTTCGGTGCCTCGTTCGAGCAGGTGGCGCACCGGCTCACCACGCTGGGGCGCGCGACGGCGCGGGGCGTGCCGTTCTTCCTCCTGCGCGTCGACATCGCCGGCAACGTCTCCAAGCGCTTTTCGGCCGGGCGTTTCCCCTTCGCCCAGGCCGGCGGCACCTGCGGCCTTTGGTCGATCCATGCGACCTTCGCCGAGCCCGGCCGCATCCTGACCCAGATCGTCGAGCTGCCCGACGGCGCGCAATGGTTCTCGATCGCCCGCACCGTGCGCCGTGCCATCAATCCGCATGGCGCCATCGCCCCGCGCTTCGCGCTGGCCGTGGGATGCGAGATCAAATACGCGCACCGCCTCGTCTACGCCCGCAGGCTCGACCTGGCGACGCCCGAGGCGACCCCGATCGGGGTCTCCTGCCGGCTGTGCGAGCGGCCGAACTGCCCGCAGCGCGCAGCGCCACCGGCGCTGCACCCGCTCGACATCGACGAGACCGCCCGCAGCCTGTCGCCGTACGCCTTCAAGGAGCTTTGAGCGCCGTGCAGGCGCCTGCGGCCGGCCACGCCTTCGTCGGCGCGCCGTCCCAGTCCGATCCGGCTCGCGCGACCTTCGCCGCAGCCCGATCTCCGATTCACGATGTCAAACAGCGTGGGTGCCCGCCAAAGCGGGCTCCCGAGTCTTCGATGAGCGGCGATCCGGGCACTTCGCCGGATCGCGTTCTTGGTGGTCGGGTCGTCGTCCCTAGGGTGACGAAACCGCGGCGCGGAGCACCGCTGCTTCGGACCACCTCGGGTCTTCGATGGCGGAGCGGCATGGGCCCGCCGGGCCGTCCGTCGGAAGCGACGCTTCACCGACGGCCGGACTGTTTCGATGACGCATTGGCGCCCGAAACCCGCCTGTCGTCAATCGCCGCCGGGCCGTCCGCCGCCGGCCGCGTGCAAGGTCACAGAGGGAAACCTTGTCCGATTGGGGAAGAAAATTCTACGAGATTCGGCATCGATCGCTCATCCACCTGCTCCGGTCTCGGAATGACGCGCCCGGGATTACTTCGCCACGTCGTCCAGCCGCGTCCCGAGCCACGCGCTCACCGCCGCCATCTCCGGATCGGAGACCGTGTGGGCCATGCCTTCGTACGGCTCAAACGTCACCTTGATCCCGCGCTTCTCCAGCGCGTCCCGCGCCGCGATGGCGGTGGGGTAGGGGATCACCTTGTCCCCGGCGCCGTGCGCGATGAAGAAGGGCGTCGTCTGCGGTCCAAGCGGATCGCCGGCCAGCGCCGACGGGAACAGCTTGCCGCTCATGACGACCGCGCCGCGGAAGCGGCCGGGCTCGTGCAGCGCCACCTCGTAGGTCATGACGCCGCCCTGGCTGAAGCCGCCGATGAAGACGCGGGCGGGATCGGCGTCGAAGCGCTTGATCGCGCCGTCGACGACGAGATCGACGAGTCCGCGGCTGGTCGCGAGGTCGGCGTCCTGCGTCGGCCCCTTGCGGTACCAGCGCCATCCGCCGCCACCGCCGCCGAACGGCCCGCGCGGCGACACCACGACGAACTGCGGCGGCAGCTGCCGCCAGAGGCCGATCATGTCCTTTTCGTCGGCGCCCGCACCATGCATCAGGACGATCAGCGGCGGGTGCGGCGACGCCACGGACGGAGGATGGGCCAGCATCGTGAGCTCGGCGGCGGCGCACAAGCTCGCCTGCGGCAGCACGACCAGCGCCGTTCCGACGGCGCTCGCCGCTCGTCGCACGGTCGGCCAAACGGTCGGCCAAGAGGGAAGAAAGCGCATCGCGACCTCGGGAGACTTTCCTGATCCGGCATCAGCCGAGGCACCCTAGACCAACGCCATGCATTTTCGGGCTGGACAATGGCGCGTCCCGCTCAACATGAGTTGCGCGCAATCGAGCGCCAAGATTGCCCCGGAGCGGGCGTTGGGAGAAACGACCTATGCGTATTCAGATGATCCTTGCCGGCTGCGTGCTCGCCGCGGGAACGCTGACGGCCTCGGCGGCCTCGGTGGAGAAGGAGATCACGGTCAAGGCGCCTGCCGACAAGGTGTGGGCGATGATCGGGCCGTTCTGCTCGATCGACAAGTGGCACCCGGCCATCGGCTCGTGCACCGAGGACAACGGCGTCCGCACGCTGACGACCAAGGACGGCAAGGCCACCTTCGTCGAGAAGCAGACCAAGAACGACGCCTCGGGCATGAAGTACAGCTACGAGATCGAGAAGAGCCCGCTGCCGATCACCGGCTACAAGTCGACCATCAAGGTCACCAAGAAGGGCGCCGGCGAGTCGAAGGTCACGTGGGAGAGCACCTACACGCCGGACAAGGGCAAGGACGCCGCCGCCAAGGAGGCGATCTCCGGCATCTACCAGGCCGGGCTCGACAACATCCAGAAGATGGCCGCCGGCTCGTAGCAGGCTCCTTTCTGCGACGGTCGCTTCCAGCCATGATCGTCTGCGCCGTCGCCGCGACTCCCGCGGCGGCGGCGCTTCCGTGTTCCCCGCCTTTGCAGAGCGCCGCCCGCACGGAGCTGTTCTTCGGGGCGGCCAAGGTCGGCACCGCATCCTGGGCGCGCTTCGTCGCCGGCGTGGTGACACCGCGCTTCCCGGACGGCCTCACGATCCTCGATGCGCGAGGCCAATGGCGCGGCCCCGGCGGCATCCTGCGGGAGCCGACGCGGGTGCTGGTGATCTACCATCGCGACGACGCGGCAAGCGGCGCGCGCATCGAGGCGATCCGCGCGATCTACCGCCGGCGCCACGCGCAGACGTCGGTGCTGCGCGCCGACAGCGCCGCCTGCATCGGCTTCTGACCCGGATGCGTCCGGTCAGGGCTTGGCGAACGCCAGCGTCTGATCGTGCTCCCGCACGCACAGGATCTTGACGTATTGCTTGCCCGGCTCGGGGACGAGCGACGTCGGCGCCAGCATCGCCTGCCCCATGAAGCCGCATTGCTGCGGGCTCGAAACGCGCATGGACTGGACGATGTCGATCGCGGTGTCGCGGTCGCAATGCTGGTGGTCGACGGCCATCGGGCAGATCAGAATGAGGATCTTCAGCATGGAACACCCCTCCAGGCCGAGCGCCGGAGTGGGACCCGGGCCTGTGAAGAGTTGAGCAAGCATCTGGCCAAAGAGGGATTAACAGGGCGCTTTTCTGGTACGCTTCTTGCGCATAGTGGCGTACTGTTGCACTGCAGCAACGATTACGGCGAGGCGCGGCTTCCTTTCGCGTCCGGCACCGGCGCGAAGGGCGCCATGGCGGCGTGGATGCGGTTTTGGAACTGGTTGCCCATCCCCTCCGCGAGAATCCCGGCATTGTCCGCGACGCTGTCGCAGAGCGCCTCGAGCCAGGGGCTCTCGTCTTTGCCGAAGTTGCCGAGCACATAGCCGAGCACGCGGTCCTTGGCGCCGGGATGGCCGATTCCGAGGCGCACGCGGCGGTAGTCGTTCCCCAGGTCGGCGGTGATCGAGCGCAGGCCGTTGTGGCCGGCGTTGCCGCCGCCGAGCTTCACGCGCACCGCGCCCGGCGCGAGGTCGAGTTCGTCGTGGAACACGGTGATGTCGGCGAGCGGGATCTTGTGGAAGCGCGCCGCGGCGCCGACGGAACGGCCGCTGTCGTTCATGTAGGTCTCGGGCTTCAGCAGCAGCACGCGCTCCAGGCCGAACCCCACCTCGGTCACCAGGCCCTGGAACTTGGCGCGGAACGGCGGCGCACGATGCCGCGTGGCGATCGCGTCCAGAGCCATGAAGCCGATGTTGTGGCGCTGCCCGGCGTGCTCGCGCCCGG
>CAZZWW010000076.1:0-10096 GCA_964657815.1 Vulcanimicrobiota bacterium
CGTGGCCGTACCCATGACCGTAGTATTGCGCCTGGGCGCCGGTCGCCCCCAGCATGGTGCCGACGGTGGCTATGCTCACGCCGACGACTGTCAGTGCTTTGAAGAAATTCATGTTTTTTTCCTTTCGGTCAGATTGCCAACTGATCCGATGCCCGAAGGTTCGGGCGGACATGGTATGACAACGCAGGCCGCCGCCGCGGCGGTGGGCGGCACGCACGAGGTTCGAAACATCGCTATGGGCCGTCCCCTCGTCCTCCTCTTCGATGTCAACGAAACGCTGCTCGACATCGAGGCGCTGACACCGCTGTTCGAACGCCTGTTCGGCGACAGGCGCGTCATGCGCGATTGGTATGCGCAACTCGTAGTCTACGCGCAGGCGGCGAGCTTCGCCGGCCGCTACGTGCCGTTCGGCGCGCTCGGCGCCGGCGTGCTGCGCATGCTGGGCACGATCCACGGCAAGGATGTCGATGGCGCCGACCTCGCCGAACTCGCCGCCACCACGACGAGCCTGCCGGCCCATGACGGCGTGCCGGAGGCGCTGGAGCGTCTGCGCGACGCCGGCTTCCGTCTCGCGACGCTGACGAACTCGGCGCCCTCGGCATCGCCGACGCCGCTCGAGAAAGCCGGCCTCGCACCCTTCTTCGAGGCGTCCGTGAGCATCGAGGCCGTGCGTCGCTTCAAGCCCGCGCCGGAATGCTACCGGCACGCCGCCGCGACGCTGGGCGTCGCCCCGGCCGACATCTGCATGGTGGCGACGCACGTCTGGGACCTGCTCGGCGCGCAGGCCCTAGGCTGCCGTACTGCCTTCGTGTCGTGGAAGGACAATGCCTTGCTGCCGGTCGCCGAGCTGCCGCAGCCCGACGTCGAAGCCCCGACGATGATCGCGCTCGCCGAGGCGATCATCCGCCGCTGGCCCTAAAGGCCCGGCGGCACGAGGCCCCGCAGCGCCCATCGGCGCCCGTCCGAGCTCAGCGTGAGCGTCGTGAGCGGCGCCGCGTCGATGCGCCAGAAGGCCGATGGCGGCGCGTCGAGCACCGCCACGAGGGCCGCCCGCAGCACGGCGGCGTGGGTCACCGCCACGACGTTGCCCGCGGTGAGCCTCGCCGCGAGGAAGGGCTCGATGCGGGCGAGCAGGGCGGCGACGCTCTCGCCGCCGTGCCCGGCGTAGTCCGGGTCGGTAAGCCAGACGGCGAGATCGTGCGGCGCGATCTCCGTCAGGGCCTTGCCGCTCCAGCGACCCGCGTCGAGGTCGCGCAAGGCGGGATCGCAGCTCGCAGCCAGTCCGAGCACCTCGGCGGTGCGTCGCGCGGCGTGCGCGGCGCTGGTGAGAGCGCCACCCGTCTTTGGCAGCCTGGCACGCAGTCCAGCAGCGTCCGATAAGGCCGCGTCCTCGGGAAGCTCGTCTCCCGTCGGAAAGGCGCCCCGCCGCGTCGCCGCGGTGGCGGCGTGGACGACGAGGACCAGGCGGGTCAGATCGACGCGATCGCTGCCAGCACCTCGGCGGCGTGCCCCTTGACCTTCACCTTGGGCCAGATCCGCGCGATCCTGCCAAGCTTGTCGACGAGCATCGTGGTGCGCTCGACGCCCATGTACTTGCGCCCGTACATGGATTTCTCGACCCATACGCCATAGGCCTCGAGCATTCCCTTCTCCTCGTCGGAGGCGAGCGGGATCGCGAGCGCGTGCTTGTCGCGGAATTTGACGTGGCTCTTCACCGTATCGGGAGACACGCCGAGCACGGCGGCGCCGGCCGCGGCGAAATCCTCGGCGAGGGCGCTGAAATCGAGCGCTTCGGCGGTGCAGCCGCTGGTGTCGTCCTTGGGGTAGAAGTACAAGACCAGCGCCCGACCGGCGAAGTCGCCGAGCCGCACGGTGTGGCCGTCCTGATCTGGCAGCGCGAAATCGGGCGCCTTCGATCCCACTTCGATGCTCTGCGCCACCTTGGCCTTCCTTTCGACCCAAAAAGCAGGACATTCGGCGGGGGATCAGCATGGCCGGAACCGCCCGCGCTGCTCTCCATAACGCTCCCGCCCGAGCCTTTCCAGCCGAGCTTGCTGTTTGGTCGAATCGAAGACGTGATGAACGCCGGATCGGACGACGACAAGGGTGCAGCCCGCGGGGTGCGACGTGCCAGCGGCCGCCGCACGCGCCGGCCGCGCCGGCTCGTTTTCGCCTGCGTCAAATTCACCGGCGCCCTCGTCGTGCTGGCCGTCGTGGCCGCCGGCATCCTCGTGGTGCGTATGAACGCCGGTCCGATCCCGATCGAGGGTTTGGGCAATAGCATCGCGGCAGCGCTTCACGACAGGTTCGGCAACGGCTTGCGTTTCTCGCTCGGGGGCACCTCGCTCGTTCAGCACGGCTTCGGCCCCAGCCTCTCCATCGACAGGCTGAAGGTCGTGGGGCCGGACGGCAGCGACATCCTCGACGCGCCGCGCGCCGAGATCTCGCTCGATCCGTTTTCCCTCCTCGTCGGAAAGGTGAAGCCGCGGCGTCTCGAGGTGTTCGACGTGACCCTGCGCGCGGTGCTCCTCAAGAGCGGCAACCTCGCCATCGCCGCCGGCGACGGGTCGCACCCGTTCTTCGAGCTCGGGCACGGCAGCGAAGACGGTACGGCGGCGGCGGTCCCGACGGCGGATGCGCCGCCCGCGCCAAAGGCTGCGGCCGAGGGGACTGCCGGCAATGCGCCGCCCGCGCGCGCGCGCGCCGCCGTCATGAGGAAGGCGGCAGCCGGGCTGCGTCAATTCCTCGACGTGCTGACCGATCCGGGCAGCCCCATCGCCGCCGTCGACCGGCTTGGCATTTCCGGCGGCACGCTGGTGATCCAGGACCAGGAGACCGACGAGGAGACGCTCTACAAGGGCCTCGATCTCGCCTTCGACAAGCGCCACGGCGTCTCGAGCTTCGGGCTCTCCGCGCAGGGGCCGGCGCGGCGCTGGTCGATTTCGGCGATGGCGCGGGGACGCCCCGGGACGGAGCGACGCTTTTCCCTCAAGATGCAGGACCTGACGATCGACGAGCTGCGCTACGCGACCGGTAGCCGCTCCATGGGCCTCGACACCGACATGCCGATCGGCATGCATCTCGACATCGGCCTGCGTCCCGACAACTCCCTGCTCGAGGCGGCGGGCAGCGTCGATCTTGGCCGCGGTTTCCTTCTGCTCGACGATCCCGACTTCGAACCCGCCTTCATGGATTCGATCGACACCGGTTTCCACTGGAACGGGGCCGACCGTACGCTCGCGATCGACATGATCCGCTACGTGGAAGGCGGCACCCATTTCACGGGTGCCGGGCGCGTCGTGCCGCCGTCGCGGGAAGGCGAACCCTGGCTCTTCGATCTCGCGCTCGCCGAGCCGGCCCTGCTCGCGCCGGCCCGCAAAGGCGAGGAGCCGATCGCGATCGAGCACGGCGATTTCCGCGCACGCCTCGACCTCGACGCCAAGACCTTCTTCATCGATCGGCTGTCGTTCAAGCCGCGACAGAGCGGCGTGGCCGCCGCGGGCGCCTTGGATTGGAACGGCGGCCCACATCTCCGCCTCGGCATCTCGATGGATCCGACGCCTGTGGCGGTCGTCAAGCGGATCTGGCCGGCCTCGGTCGCCTCGGCCGTGCGCGCCTGGTGCCTCAACCATTTCGAGGCGGGCCTGATCTCCGGCGGTACGCTCAAGATCGACTACGACCCGACCGACTTGGCAAGGATGCGCGGCGACCGCGCGCCGGCCGACGATTCGGTGAACATGGACTTCAAGGTCACCGGCGGCCGCCTGCGCTACCTCGACGGCGTACCGCCGCTCGACGACGTCGCCGGAACCGCGCATGTCACCGGACGTACGACCCACCTCTACATCGACAAGGCCACCACGACCGCCGACGCTCATACCGCTACCTTGTCGAGCGGCACCTTCGTCGTGCCCGATTCGGACGTGCATCCCGCCCACGCGACGATGACGGCACACCTCAGCGGTCCGGTGGAGACGGTGACGTCGATCCTGGCTCGCGATGCTCTCAAGCCCTATGCCTCGCTGCCGTTCGATCCCTCGACGCTGCACGGTCAGATCGAAGGCGAACTCGAGAAGGCCATCGTGCTCGGCGAGGCCGCAGACCCGTCGCAGGAAGAACTCAAGGTCGACGCCAAGGTGACCAATTTCTCCGCCGAGCGCCTCGTCGGCAAGGAGAGCCTCGAGAACGCCAACCTGACGATCAAGGTTGGGGACGGGACGCTTCGCGCCGTGGGCCAGGGTCGGCTCATCGGCGGCGCGGCGACCTTCGACATCACGAGGAGCGGACGCGCCCCACCCTCAGCCATCATCGCCTTGACCCTCGACGAGGCCGCTCGCGCCAAGCTCGGCCTCAACGCCGTGCCCGGGTTGACCGGCCCGATGACGGCGCACGTCGTCACGACGCTCGGCGACCCGCAGAAGATGAAGGCGCAGGTCGAACTCGACCTCGCCAAGACCGGCGTCGCCGCCGCCTTTTTAGGGCTGTCCAAACCTGCAGGGCGGCCGGCCAAGGTCGCCTTCACGCTGGCCTCCGGCAGCGACAAGATGTCGATCGACGCCCTCAACGTCGACATCGGTTCGCTCCAGGCGAAGGGTGCGATCGACCTGGGCGCCGACAACAGCTTCCAGGCGGCACGCTTTTCCTCTTTCAAGATTTCCCCTGGCGACGACATGAAGCTCGATGTGTCGAAGGGCGACGACACCTTCAAGCTGGTGGTCCGCGGCTCGACGATCGATGCTCGGCCGTTCCTCAAGGCGTTGACCTCGACGCCGGGCGACAGCGCCGCGATGGCGCGCAACGCCAAGGCCGAGAAGAAGGAGGTCGATGCCTTCAAGGGCTTCGATGTCGATCTGAAATCGAACATCCTGACCGGTTTCAACAAGGAGGTCATGAGCGGCGTCGAACTGAAGCTGTCCAAGCGCAACGCGCAGATCCGCCAGTTCGCAGCGCAGGGCCGCTTCGGCCGGCAGGGGTTCTCGGGGGCGATGACCGCGGCCGGCCGCATGAAGATCTCGGCGCAGGACGCCGGAGCGCTCCTGTCCTTCATCGATCTCTACAAGCACATGGAGGGAGGCCGGCTCGCCTCCGCCATGCAGATGGACGAGGACTCGCTCAGCGGCTCGCTCGAAATCCAGGACTTCGTCCTGCGCGACGAGCCGGCCATCCGGCGTCTGGTCGCCACGTCGGCGACGGTGAGCGCACCCGGCGAGAACCAGGAGGCGGCACGCCGCATCGACGGCGGCGCCGTCGAGTTCAAGCGCCTCAAGGTCAACTTCCAGCGCGACGGCAGCCGGCTCGACCTGCGCGACGCGACCATGTACGGCCCGCAGATCGGCCTGTCGGTGGACGGCTGGCTCGACTATTCGCATGACAGGGTCGGCATGAAGGGGACCTTCGTGCCCGCCTTCGCCGTCAACAACCTGTTCTCCCAGATCCCGGTGTTCGGCGCCTTCCTCGGCGGCAAATCCAACGAGGGCCTGCTCGCGATCACCTTCAACATCTCGGGCGAGGCCAGTTCTCCGAGCCTCACGATCAACCCCCTGTCTGTGATCGCGCCGGGCTTCCTTCGCAACATCTTCGGCGTCCTCGACGCGCCGGTCGCGGGACCGCCGCCGGCGACGCGCTAGGCTCGTCCGCCCCGGGTGTCGCGGGTCGGGCCGAAGATCGGCTCGAAGGCGGCGCGAAGCGCGATGTCGACCTCCTCCATGGAGACGATGTGGCCCAGGTCCGCGAGGCTCGTCAGGCCGAGATGCGCGTCGGCGATCCCGCAGGGCATGATGCCGGCGTAATGCGAGAGGTCGGGCTCGACGTTGAGCGCGATGCCGTGGAAGCTGATCCATCGGCGCACGCGGATGCCGATGGCGGCGATCTTGTCCTCCGCCGTAGCATCCGCGCCCCGCGGCGTGTCGCGACGGACGACCCACACGCCGACGCGGTCCTCGCGCCGCTCGCCGCGCACCGCGAAGGCGGCCAGCGTGTCGATGATCCAGCGCTCCAGCGCCGCCACGAAGGCCCTGACGTCGGGACGCCGCGCTCTCAGGTCCAGCATGACGTAGGCGATCCGCTGCCCCGGCCCGTGGTAGGTGACCTGGCCGCCGCGTCCGGTGCGGTGCACGGGAAAGCGCGGCGCGCCGGGCAGGGCGATCGCACCTGTTCCAGCGGTGTAGAGGGGGGGATGCTCGACCAGCCAGACGCGCTCGGTCGCCTCCCCGCGCGCGAGCGCGTCGGCGTGAAGCTCCATGGCTCCGACGGCCTCCTCGTAGCCGACGAGCCCCTCGGCGACGCACCAATCCACAGACGATGCGTCGTGGCGAAGGAAGGGGTCGCCGACGCTCGCCAATCGCGGGCGCGCGGCCGCGGCGGTCATCGCGTCAGCCGAAGATCGCGAACTCGGTGTAGGCAAGATCGCCGGGGCGTGGAGTGTGAGATCCGACGGCATATTTCCTCTGCCCGGTGTTGACCGAACGGCCTGGGACGCCGGGAAGGGTGTGGACGCCGTCGACGAGCGTCAAGATGCTGCCGTGCCGGAGAAGCGCGGGCCCGAGCGCGCCGGCGAAGCGGACGTACTCCGAGATGTCGCGACAATAGAGAAGCTGGGCTGCCGGGAGAATCCCTCGCAGGCGCCGTGGTGTCGAGAACACGAACGGGTGCGCGCCGTCCGCCGCCTCCACGACGAGGCAGAGGCAACCGAGCGCTGCGTGGTCGGCGACGAGCGTGCCGTCGTGCCAGGTCGGTCGGTCCGTCGCCTTCAGGACGCGCACGCGAGATCGCTCGCGCCGCCTGGCCAGCACCGGCATCGTCGCAAGCGAGCCCGCGGCGAATGGCCGGAAGCCCTGCGCCTCGATGATCGGCTGGGTGTGGGTCGCTGGGGTGACATTGATGTAGGTGACGCTCTTGTCCCGCAACGCCGCGCCGAGCAGCAGCGGCGCGTGGCCGGCAAAGTCGCTCTCCACGTACCAGCTCGACAGATTGCAGCGCACCAAAGGTTCGCCCGATCCGTCGGGCATCTCCGCGTGGATCGTCAGGAGAACGCCAACGAGGCGCCCGTTCGCCTCGAGCAGGCGTCCGTATCGCGGGTAGCCGGGCGGGCTCGCGCGGCGACGCAAGCGCTCGATTCCGCGCTGCCACCAGCCTGTCGAACGCGCGGGGAAGCCGGCCGCGAGCAGCCCCACGACGTCGTCGAGGTCCGTCTCTTCGATGACGCGGCGGCGCAGAATGGGTGACATGACATTCACTACGTGCTGCGCAGCAGAGATGGTGCCGGACCCGCGCCGGCCCTTCGAAACTGTTCGACAAGGTTAACGCAAAGAGCGCTCTTGCTCGTAACATCTCCCACGCTGTCAAGTGCTTACGCAACCGTCGGCCGAATTCCGGCCTTAATGACTCTTTAACGTCACGGTTCGTTTGCGTGGGGGAGTTTGAACATGGCAAGGCGTCTCGTCGTGTCGGGGTTGGTCGGGGGACTGCTCGCGGCATCCAGCTGGGCCGCGATGGCACAGGAGGCGCAGCCCGCCTCCGGCGACTGTTCCGGCTTCATGTGCAAGGTGTTCGGCTCGAAGATCGAGGAGCGTCCGGCACAGCCGGTCGCTACCGCGCAGCCGGCGCTCGCGGCAGACGTCGCCGACCCGGCCGATCCCGCCGCTTCCTCTGCGAAGGCCAAGCCTCGCAAGGCCGCCAAGCCGGTGCCGACCGTGACCATCGCCGCCGGCGGGGCCGAAGCCGTCCGCCTCAAGGCATTGGCGGCGACCCTTCCGAAGACCCACGTCCACATCGTGAATGTCGAAGCCGGCAAGGGCGCCGACTTCACCGTGGCGCCGGCCGTCGATGGTGCGGCATCGGGCGAAAAGGCCCGGCTCTTCACCGAGCAACTCCACATCGTCGCTGGCGCCGGCGTGCTTTCGCTCACGGATCTCAAGGACAAGGTCGTGAGCTTCGGTCCCGACAAGAGCCCTGCGCAGGCTGCGGCGCGCAAGGCTTTCGCCGCGCTGGGCGTGAGCGTCAAGGAGACCCCGCTCGAACTTGATAACGCCTTGGACGGGATCGCGACCGGCGACGTCGCCGCCGCGGTCGTTCTCGCCCCGCAGCCCGACGCGCGACTGGCGCGTCTCAAGACCACCTCCGGTCTCCACCTTGTCTCCTGGCCCGAAGGCACGGCTGTGCCCGACGGCGACACGGTGGCCTCGATCCCCGGCTCGGCCTACCCCGGTCTGGCGAAGGCGGCCGACAGCATTCGCGCGCTCGGCGTCGAGGCCGCGCTCGACGCCTCGGGCAAGGGCGCCACGAGCCCCGCCGCCAAGGCCTTCATCGCAGCGCTGTCGCAGCACTCGGCGGCGCTCTCCAAGCGCGGGTTCGATCTGATCAAGGCCGATCTCGAGACTCGCAACGGTCGTCGCGTCGCCAGCGCCGAGCGGCGCTAGCGGCGGAGCGCTTCATTCGCACCGCCCTCTACACCGGGTCGTTCGATCCGGTGACCAACGGCCACGTCGCCGTGCTCGCCGCCGGTGCGAGACTGTTCGATCGCATCGTCGTGGCCATTGGCGTCCATCCCGGCAAGACCCCGATGCTGGCGATCGACGTCCGCCGCGGCCTCGTCGAGGCGAGCTGCACGGGCCTGTTCGCCGATGCCGGCTGCGACCTGGAAGTCGTGACCTTCGACGGGCTCGCCGTCGAGGCGGCGCGGGTCCACCGCGCCGGCGCGATCCTGCGCGGCCTGCGCGACGGATCCGATCTCGATTACGAGATGCAGATGGCGGGCATGAACGCCGCCATGGCACCCGAGGTGCAGACCGTCTTCGTGCCGGCCCCGTCGGCCGTGCGCCATATCACGGCGACGCTGGTGCGCCAGATCGCCGGCATGGGCGGCGATGTCTCGACCTTCGTGCCCGAAGCCGTCCTTGCGGCACTCGCTGCTAAGGCGAGCCGGCCGGCCGGTTAAGCGCGCGCTAACTCGGCGCTGTTAACCTTCGGCCATGGTCGTTCGCACGCGCCTTCGCGCGATCCTCTTTCCGCTGGTGCTCTACCTCGTCTCGGGAGGTATCGGCGGCTATTTCGTGTGGCATGCGATCAACGGCGACCGCGGCCTGAAGGTCAGCGGCGAGTACGAGAAGTCGATCGCCATGTTGAAGACCGAGCTCGAAACAACCCGGGCCGACAGCGCGAAATGGCAGCATCGCATCGACCTGATGCGCGGCGCCACCATCGATCGCGACCTTCTCGAGGAGGAGGCGCGGGCGACGCTCGACCGCGTCGGCAAGGACGACCTCGTCGTGTTCCTGCCGCAGCGGCGCTGAGACCACCGATCAGCGGCGGTTGTCGATGTCCGACACCGGCGACAGCGGCACGCATTCGAAACTGACGTGGGTCGCGGCATCGCGATCGACCGAGACGGAGTGCTCGGCGGCGCTGCGGCAGGCGCCCATCGACAGGAACTCGCCGACCTTCACCGAGGCGACCCCGGCGCTCGCCACCTGCGCCACCATGATCAAGGCGACGACCTGCGCCATCGCGCTAGCGTCCGGCGCTCTTGCGCCAAGCCTCGACGGCGGCAAGCGCGGTCGAGATGTGGCTCTCGGCGCCGGAATCCTTGTGTTCCTCGAGGATGTGGCCGTCGGGCGCGATCACGAAGGAGACGCGGTTGGCGAAGCCCATGCCGGTGCCGGGGATGGCGAGCGCGACGTCGTAGGCGCGGGCGACGTCGAGGCTCGGATCGGCGCCGACGGGAAAGGTGTCGCGGCACTCCTTGGACGAGAACTCCTGCTGCGTCTCGATGCCATCGGCCGAGACGCCGATGACGCTGGCACCGGCGGCGGCGAAGCGCGGCATCGCATCGGCGAAGGCGTGAGCCTCGATCGTGCACACGCTGGTGAAGCTCTTGGGGTAGAAGTAGAGTACCACCGGCCCCTTCTTGAGAGCCGCGCTGAGGTCGAAGGTGAAGACCTTGCCGCCCTTGGCGGCCGGGATGGTGAAGGCCGGTGCGGTCTCGCCCGGCTGCATCGCCGCGTGGGCGGTGCCGAGCGCGACGGCGGTCAGGACAGCCGTCCCGATGGCGAGTGAGATCGTGCGGCGGCGTGTCATGCGGCGTCCTTCATCAGGGAGG
>CAZZWW010000077.1:0-10004 GCA_964657815.1 Vulcanimicrobiota bacterium
CTGTCATGCGGGCCGCACGGCATCCGGCTCGACGACCAATGGCGGATCGGCTTCGTCTCGACCGATGCGGGACCGACCGACGTCGAGCCAAGGTCCGCCCGTCCCGAGAGCCGCGTTCGACCCGGCCTTGCCCTGAAACGGCGCCCGGTTCATGCCCACGACCGGACATTCACGAAGGCGGAAGCATGGTCTTGAAGAGGATCGTCGACGGCGCGTATCTCCTGCCCCTCGGCAGCGCCAATGCCGTCCTGCTGGACGGCGGGTCCGAACTCGCACTCGTCGATGCAGGATTTCCGGGCAAGGTCTCCGTCGTACTGGACGCGATCCGGCAACTCGGGCGAAACTCGAACGATCTCCGCCACCTGATTTTCACGCATCACCACCCCGATCATATCGGCAGCGCGGCCGCGATCGTCCGCGAAACCGGCGCGACCACTTACATGCACCCGATCGACGCGCCGATCGCCGAGGCCGGCGGGCCGTTTCGGCCGATGGACCCGGCGCCCGGCCTGTTGCCGCGAACCGCGTATCGCTTCGTCTGGCACCCGGAGGAGCGGATGGAGCCGGTGAAGATCGACCGCCACATGACCGAGGGGGACACGCTGCCGATCGCGGGCGGCCTGCAGGTCATCGGCACGCCGGGTCACTGCGCGGGGCAAGTCGCGTTTCTGTGGCAGGGGGAGCGGATGCTGATCGCAGGCGACGTGGGCATGAACATCATCGGGCTGGGCGATCCGGTGGGCTTCGAAAACCTCATCGAGGGCCGTCGCAGCCAGCGCAAGATCGCGACGTTGCGGTTCGACGCGGCGGTGTTCGGACATGGCCGTTCGATCGGTTCCGGGGCGTCCGAACGCATCCGCGCGAAATGGGGCGGTCTCTAGCGGACGACCGCATCGGAACGCGACCGGGAACGTGCCGGCGTCGTCGATCGCGTTGGGCGAGCCGGTTACGCCCGTCCGAAAGCCTGCTCGCGCCGCCTGGTACCGTTGGTCTGACCGAGTTATCGTGATCGCGGCCACACATCATTCCGGGATGTCGCAATGGACAATATGGCGACTGTCGAAATCAAGGCGTTCATCCCCGCGAGAGACTTCGATCGATCGAAACGCTTCTATGGCGATCTCGGCTTTACGGAGGCATGGTCCTCGGAAGACCTTGCGTACTTTCGCGCGGGGCCGTCCAGCTTCTTGCTCCAACGATTTTATCGGAAGGAGCATGCCGAGAACTTCATGATGCACTTGCTGGTGGAAGACGTCGACGCGTGGTGGAGGCATGTCGAGGCGAGCGGGTTGCCTGAGAAATATGCGGTTCGGGCCGGACCGCCGGAGAACAGGCCGTGGGGTATCCGCGATTTCACCATCGATGATCCAACCGGTGTGCTCTGGCGAATTGGTCAGACGCTCGGAGACCGCGCCAAATCCTAGCTGAGAACCGTTCATCGCGGGAGGTGCCGACGTATTTGCTTGCTCCCGACCGGAGCGAAAGCCGGCCGTCGCGGATCCACCCGAAGCGGCACGACACAGCGGCCGGTCGGTCCCGCCGCCTTCGGAATGACATCGCGTCGGTGCGTCTCTACAAAGCTCCCATGACCACCCGCATCACCCGCCGCTTCGACGCCCTCAGGACCGAGGGCCGCGCCGGCCTCGTCACCTTCACCATGGCCGGCGACCCCGACCGCGACACCGCGCTCGCCGTCCTGCGCGCGCTGCCGGCGGCGGGCGCCGACGTGATCGAGCTCGGCATGCCCTTCACCGACCCGATGGCCGACGGACCGGCGATCCAGGCGGCGGGGCTGCGGGCGCTGAAGGGCGGCGCCACGCTCGCCGGCACGCTCGACCTCGTGCGCGCCTTCCGCGAGGCGGACGCCGACACGCCGCTCATCCTGATGGGCTACTACAACCCGATCTACATCCACGGGGTCGACCGCTTCCTCCAGGACGCCCGCGCCGCCGGCGTCGACGGCCTCATCGTGGTCGACCTGCCGCCGGAGGAGGACGACGAGCTGTGCGCGCCGGCCCGCGCCGCCGGGCTCGACTTCATCCGGCTGGCGACGCCCACCACCGACGCCGCGCGCCTGCCGGCCGTGCTCGAGAACACCTCCGGCTTCCTCTACTACGTCTCGATCGCCGGCATCACCGGCACCGCCGCGCCCTCGCGCGACGCCGTGGCGGCCGCGGTGGCCAAGCTGAAGGCGAAGACCGACCTGCCGGTGGCGGTCGGCTTCGGCGTGCGCACGGCCGAGAGCGCCGCGGCCATGGCCGGCTCCGGCGCCGACGCGGTCGTGGTGGGCTCGGCCATCGTGGAGGCGTTGAGGGGCTCGCTCGACGTCGAGGGGCGGGCGACGGGAGGGACGGTCGAGGCGGTGACGAGCCTGGTGCGCGAGCTGGCGGAGGGGGTGCGTGGGTCGGCGAAGGTGCCGGCCTAGCGGCGACGGGATTCGGTGGCCCTGGCTTGCGCGCGGGTCGTCACGCCCTTGGAAGGCTACGGGTTGCGTCCGGCCATCTTCGCTAGCGCGCCGTCCACGTCGATCGGGCCGGACAGAAGATCGTCGCGTTCGAACGGGCATGGTCGAGCGAGCGGCGGAGAGAGATGTGGGCGAACGGCCACCCGAAAACGAGCCTTGTCGCGGTACGCGTCAGTGGCAGGGTTACATGTCGCGGTACCCTGACTTTGGCCCGCGTTTTTGTCGCGGTACCCTGACTTTGGCAGGGCTAAATGTCAGGTCTAAGAACCAACGTGCGTTCGCATTCCGCCTGCAATCCCAGAGGTTTACGAGAAGCGCCGGTTGGTATATGAAACCTATAAGAGGACGCGGCGGCGATCAAGGTGCCGTCCAGCGCGCAACGGGCTGCCATGAACTGGATCTCCAACGTCGTCACCCCCAAGATCCGCTCGTTCATGCGGCGGGAATCGCCCGAGAACCTGTGGGTCAAGTGTCCCGACACGGGGGAACTCGTGTTCCACAAAGACCTCGAGGCCAACCTCAACGTGGTGCCGTCCTCCGGCTACCACATGCGGATGCCGGTGAAGCAGCGGCTCGACACGCTGTTCGACGACGGCCGTTACGAGGACATCGCCACGCCCGACGTGCCGCAGGACCCGCTGAAGTTCCGCGACGTGAAGCGCTACTCCGACCGGCTCAAGGAGAACCGCGCCAAGACGGCCGCGCCCGACGCGGTGCGGCTCGCCGCCGGCACGATCGAGGGGGTCGAGGTGCTGGTCGCGGTGCAGAACTTCGAATTCATGGGCGGCTCGCTGGGGCTGGCGGCGGGCGAGGCGATCATCACCGGCATGACGGCGGCGATCGATCGCCGCGTGCCCTTCATCATCTTCACGGCCTCGGGCGGCGCGCGCATGCAGGAGGGCATCTTCTCGCTGATGCAGATGCCGCGCACCACGCTGCTGGTGCAGCGCCTGCGCGCCGCCAAGCTGCCCTACATCGTGGTGCTGACCAACCCGACGACGGGCGGCGTCACGGCGTCCTACGCGATGCTGGGCGACATCCACATCGCCGAGCCTGGCGCGGTGATCGGCTTCGCCGGCGCCAGGGTGATCGAGCAGACCATCCGCGAGAAGCTGCCTGCCGGCTTCCAGCGCGCCGAGTACCTGCAGCAGCACGGCATGGTCGACATGGTGGTGCCGCGCAAGGACATGCGGGCGACGCTGGCGCGGCTCTGCGGGCTGCTGATGCACCGGCCGGCGGAGGCGGCGTAAGGCCGCTCACATCGCCGTCCACCCGCCGTCCAGGTTGACCATCGAGCCCGTCATGCCCCTGGCCGCGTCGGAGGCGAGGTAGACCGCCAGCGCCGCCACCTCGTCGATGGTCACGAACTGCTTGGTCGGCTGCGCCTTCAGCAGGACGTCGTCGATGACCTGCTCGCGGGTGAGGCCGCGCGCGGCCATCGTGTCGGGGATCTGCGCCTCGACCAGCGGCGTCCAGACGTAGCCGGGCGAGATCCCGTTGCAGGTGATGCCGTGGGTGGCGAGCTCGAGCGCGACCGCCTTGGTGAGGCCGGCGATGCCGTGCTTGGCGGCGACGTAGGCCGACTTGTAGGGCGAGGCGACGTGGGCGTGGGCCGAGGCGATGTTGACGATGCGGCCCCAGCCGCGCCGCTTCATGCCGGGCACCGCGGCGCGGATCGTGTGGAAGGCCGAGGACAGATTGATCGCGATGATCTGGTCCCACTTCTCGACCGGGAAGTCCTCGACCGGCGCCACGAACTGCACGCCGGCGTTGTTGACCAGGATGTCGACGGCGCCGAACCGCGCCTCGGCCTCGGCGATCATCGCCGCGATTGCGTCGGGCTTCGTCATGTCGGCGTCGCTGTAGTGGCAGGCGCGGCCGAACTCGCGCTCGATGCCGGCCCGCGTCGCCTCGATGGCGGCGGCATCGCCGAAGCCGTTGATCACCACTTTGGCGCCGACCTTGGCGTAGGCGCGGGCGACGCCCAGTCCGATGCCGCTCGTGGAGCCGGTGACGACCGCAACCTTGCCTTCGATCATGGGAAACGCTCCGTTTGGCCGCGCGTCATAACGCTTGGCGCCCAGGACGCCTAGATCGCCGACCCCGACGCATTGCGCCGATCTTCGTCATGAAACTGTAATGCGGCCGTCGTAAAAGCCTCGCGGCCCCGCACTAGGCGTCGCGGCGGGGTCGCTGCAAAGGCATCCGGCCTCGCCCGTTCACCCCGTCCCTGACGAGGCTCTTCCCATGACATTCCATCGCAACCTCCGCCTGGCGCTCGCCGGGGCGGTCGCCCTGTCGGCCGCCGTGCTGCCCGCCTCCGCCGCCGAGATCTCCGGCGCCGGCGCCACCTTCCCCTACCCGATCTACGCCAAATGGGCCGAGGCCTACCAGAAGACCTCCGGCGTCCAGCTGAACTATCAGGCGATCGGCTCCGGCGCCGGCATCAAGCAGATCAAGGCCCGCACGGTCACCTTCGGCGCCAGCGACATGCCGCTGAAGCAGGACGAGCTGAAGAAGGACGGCCTCGTGCAGTGGCCGATGGTGATGGGCGGCATCGTGCCGGTCGTGAACATTGAGGGCGTGCAGCCCGGCCAGCTGGTGCTCGACGGCCCGACGCTGGCCAAGATCTTCCTCGGCGAGATCAAGAGCTGGGACGATGCGGCGATCACCAAGCTCAACCCCGGCGTCAAGCTGCCGTCGGCCGGCATCGCCGTCGTGCACCGCTCGGACGGGTCCGGCACCACCTTCAACTTCACCGACTACCTGTCCAAGGTCTCGGCGGACTGGAAGTCCAAGGTCGGCGAAGCCTCGGCGGTGAAGTGGCCGGTCGGCCTCGGCGCCAAGGGCAACGAGGGCGTCGCCGCCAACGTCAAGCAGACCGGCAACTCGATCGGTTACGTCGAATACGCCTATGCCATGCAGAACAAGCTGACCTACGGCGACCTGATCAACCACGACGGCAAGAAGATCGCACCGACCGCCGAGGCCTTCGCCGCCGCCGCCGCCAACGCCGACTGGAAGAATGCCGCCGGCTTCTACCTGCTTCTGACCGACCAGCCCGGCGACCAGTCCTGGCCGATCACGGCCTCGACCTTCATCATCATGCCGAGCGAGGTGAAGGACCCGGCCCCCTCGGCCGCCGCGCTCAAGTTCTTCGATTGGGCCTACGCCAACGGCGACGACGCCGCCAAGCAGCTCGACTACATCCCGATGCCGAAGTCCGTCGTCGAACTCGTCAAGAAGGAATGGTCGGCCGAGATCAAGGGCAGCGACGGCAAGCCGCTGCAGTTCTGATCTGTCGTCGCAACCGGCCGGAGGGGCGACCTTCCGGCCATCGGCCCCGACCGGGCCGCCCATGGAGCCAGCCTTGGTCGATCTCGCCGCCCGCAATCCCGCCGCCAAGGCCAACGTGTTCGAACGCGCCAACGCGCTCGCCCGCTTCAAGACCGGCGACGACGTCTTCTACGTCCTGACGCTGGGCGCGGCGCTGCTCGTCCTGCTGCTGCTCGGCGGCGTCATCGGCTCGCTGATCTGGGGCGCGCTGCCCGCCTTCCAGGCGTTCGGCTTCAACTTCCTCGTCGACACCAATTGGGACCCGGTCAACGACATCTACGGCGCGGGAACTGCCATCTACGGCACGCTGATCACCTCGGCGATCGCGCTCCTCATCGCCATCCCGATCGGACTCGGCATCGCCATTTTCCTGTCCGAGCTGTGCACGCCGCGGCTGCGGCAGCCGATCGGCATCGCCATCGAGCTTCTCGCCGGCATCCCCTCGATCATCTACGGCATCTGGGGCTTCTTCATCCTGAAGCCTCTGCTGCAGGCCTACGTCGAGCCGGCGATCATCAAGGTGACGGGACCGATTCCCGTGCTCAACATCGTGTTCGCCGGGCCGGCCTACGGCACCGACGTCTTCACCGCCGGCTTCATCCTGGCGATCATGGTGCTGCCCTTCATCACGTCGATCTCGCGCGACGTCTTCGCCACGGTGCCGGCCGTGTTGAAGGAGAGCGCCTACGGACTCGGCTGCACCACCCGCGAGGTGGTCGGCAACGTCGTGATCCCCTACACCCGCGTCGGGATCATCGGCGGCGTCATGCTGGCACTGGGCCGGGCGCTCGGCGAGACCATGGCCGTCACCTTCGTGATCGGCAACAGCCACAATTTCTCGGCCTCGCTGTTCTCGCCGGGCACGACGATCTCCGCGACCATCGCCAGCGAGTTCGCCGAGGCGAAGGGACTGTTCAGCTCGGCCTTGATCGCGACCGGCCTCATCCTCTTCGGCATCACCTTCATCATCCTGGCCATCGCGCGCTGGATGCTGATGCGCATCGAGCGGAAGGCGCGCTGACATGAATCTCCTCGCCTCCCGCCGCGCCAAGAACACGGTCTACGTCGGGCTCTGTTACGGCGCCTCGGCGTTCGGGCTCGCCTTTCTCGCCTGGATCATGATCGTCCTTCTGTCGAAGGGCCTCGCCGGCATCAACCTGAGTTTGTTCACCAACGTCACGCGCTCGCCGGGAGCGGGCGGCGGCCTTTCCAACGCCATCCTCGGCTCGCTGATGATGACCGTGCTCGGGACGCTGGTCGGGACGCCGATCGGCATCCTCGCCGGGACCTATCTCGCCGAATACGGCGCCGGCTCGAAGCTCGCCTTCGTCATCCGCTTCATCAACGACATCCTGCTCTCGGCGCCCTCGATCATCGTCGGCCTCTTCGTCTACCAGATCGCGGTGGCGCCGGTGAACCACTACTCCGGGCTCGCCGGCTCGCTCGCGCTGGCGATCATCGCGATCCCGGTCATCGTGCGCACCACGGAGGACATGCTGCGGCTGGTGCCGACGCCGCTGCGCGAGGCCTCGGCCGCGCTCGGCATGCCGAAGGCGCTGATCGTGCAGCGCATCGCCTACCGCGCGGCCTTCGCCGGCATGACGACCGGCGTGCTGCTGGCGATCTCGCGCATCTCCGGCGAGACGGCGCCGCTGCTGTTCACCGCGCTCAACAACAACTTCACCAATTTCGACCTGAGGGCGCCGACGGCGAGCCTGCCCTACGTGATCTACCAGTACGCCGGCTCGGCCTATCCCGATTGGCAGCAGCTCGCCTGGTCGGCCGCGCTGCTGATCACCGTCGCCGTGCTGACGCTCTCGATCGCCGCGCGCACGCTGGGTACGAGGATGAAACGATGACACGTGACGAAGCCATCACGACGACGCATGCCGCCTCGATCCGGCCAGACGCCACCGCGCCGGCGCCCGACGTCGCGACGCCGGAAGTGCTCGCCGAGAAGGAAGCGCCCGTGCAGGTTCACGAGCAGGCCTACCAGCCGACCGAGGCGGCCGGCGTCCAGGCCCGGCCGAACCTGCCGACGAAGATGGCGGTGAAGGACCTGAAGTTCTTCTACGGCGACCATCTCGCGCTGAAGAACATCAACCTGCCGGTCTACGCCAACAAGGTCACGGCGTTGATCGGCCCCTCGGGCTGCGGAAAGTCGACCCTGTTGCGGGTCATGAACCGCATGTACGACCTGTACCCGCGCCAGCGCGCCGAGGGCGCGGTGATGCTCGACAACGAGAACATCCTCGACAAGGGCACGGACCTGAACCTGCTGCGCTCGCGCGTCGGCATGGTGTTCCAGAAGCCGACGCCGTTCCCGATGTCGATCTTCGACAACATCGCCTTCGGCATCAAGCTCTACAACCGGTTGCCGCAGAAGGAGATCGCCGAGCGCGTGGAAACCGCGCTGCGCGGCGCCGCCCTTTGGAACGAGGTCAAGGACAAGCTCGGCGACAGCGGATTGTCACTCTCGGGCGGTCAGCAGCAGCGCCTCTGCATCGCCCGCACGGTGGCGGTGCAGCCCGAGGTGATCCTCTTCGACGAGCCCTGCTCCGCCCTCGACCCGATCTCCACCGCCAAGGTCGAGGAGCTGATGGACGAGCTCTCCGCCAAGTACACGCTCGTCATCGTCACCCACTCGATGCAGCAGGCGGCGCGCGTGTCGCACTACACCGCCTTCATGTACCTCGGCGACCTCGTCGAGTACGGCGACACCAAGCGAATGTTCACCTCGCCCGAGAAGCAGCAGACGCAGGACTACATCACCGGCCGCTTCGGCTGAGCGCCGAACAGACAGGAACGGGGACTTTCATGTCCGATCACATCGTCAGCGCCTACGACAAGGAACTCGGCCTGCTCGGCCGCAAGATCGCGGAGATGGGCGGTCTCGCCGAGAAGATGCTCTCCGACGCGATGGACGCGCTCGCCGACCTCGACGCCGACCTCGCCCGCGCCACCGTGGCGGTCGATCCTCGCCTCGACCTGCTGCAGCGCGAGATCGAGGAGCAGGCGATCCTCACCATCGCCCGGCGCCAGCCGATGGCGGTGGACCTGCGCGAGATCGTCGCCGCGATCCGCATCTCCGCCGACCTCGAACGCGTCGGCGACCTCGCCAAGAACATCGCCAAGCGCGCCGTGGTGGTCGCCACCGAGGCACGGCTGCCGCGCGCCATCATCGGCCTGAAGTCGATGCACGACGCGGCGGCGCTGTCGCTCAAGGACGTGCTCGACGCTTACGCCCACCGCGACGTCGAGCGCGCGCGCGACGTGTGGCTGCGCGACGCCAACCTCGACGCGCTCGAGGACAGCGTGTTCCGCGACCTGCTCACCTTCATGATGGAGGATCCGCGCAACATCTCGTTCTGCACGCACCTCCTGTTCTGCTCGAAGAACATCGAGCGCATCGGCGACCACTCGACCAACATCGCCGAGACCATCGTCTACCTCGTCACCGGCGAGGCGCTGCCGGTCGATCGTCCCAAGGGCCGCGTCTCCTCCTCGATGCCGCAGTCCGCCGCGTGAGCATCGCGGACGTGGTCGACCCCGGCGAGAAGGCGGCGCGGGCGGCGACCACCGCCAGCGCCACGCCGCGCATCCTCGTCGTCGAAGACGAGGAGACGCTGAGCGTGCTGCTCACCTACAATCTCGAGGCGGAGGGCTTCGTCGTCGAGTGCTGCGAGCGGGGCGACGAGGCCGACATCCGCATGCAGGAGAACCCGCCGGACCTCGTCATCCTGGATTGGATGCTGCCCGGCGTCTCCGGACTCGAAATATGCCGGCGCATGCGCGCGCGCCAGGCGACGCGCTCGCTGCCGGTCATCATGCTCACCGCCCGGGGCGAGGAGTCCGAGCGCGTGCGCGGCCTCTCGACCGGCGCCGACGACTACATGGTGAAGCCGTTCTCCGTGCCCGAGCTGATCGCCCGGGTGCGCGCGCTGCTGCGCCGCGCCAGCCCCGACCGCGTCGCATCGCGGCTCTCGGCCGGCAACCTCGAGCTCGACCGGCAGAACTGGCGCGTGCACCGTGCCGGCCGCACCATCCATCTCGGTCCGACCGAGTTCCGGCTGCTCGAGTACCTCATGGCCAAGCCGGGCCGGGTGTTCTCGCGCGCGCAGCTGCTCGACAGCGTCTGGGGTCTTACCGTCGAGATCGACGAGCGCACCGTCGACGTCCACGTCGGCCGCCTGCGCAAGGCGCT
>CAZZWW010000078.1:0-9998 GCA_964657815.1 Vulcanimicrobiota bacterium
CCGGCCGGCACGCCGCTGGTGCTGGACCCCGGCGCTCGCGCGCTGGTGCCGACCGGCCTCGCGCTGGCCCTGCAGCCCGGCTACGAGGCGCAGGTGCGGCCGCGGTCCGGCCTGGCGCTGAAGCATGGGGTCACGGTGTTGAACTCGCCCGGCACGATCGACGCCGATTATCGCGGCGAGGTGCAGGTGCTTCTGGTCAACCTCGGGCATGAGCCGTTCACGGTCGAGCGGGGCATGCGCATCGCGCAGCTGGTGCTGGCGCCCGTTACGCGCGCCGCCTTCGTGGCGACGGTCGATCTGGAGGCTACAGCGCGGGCGGAGGGTGGTTTCGGCTCGACCGGCGCGAGGGGCTAGGCCGTCCAGCTCGGATTTTCCGGCGTCATGAGGCAGCGAGGCGCGTGAACTGATGCGCGAGGACGTGTCCGTCGCCATGAAAGCGGACGATCATGGCCGCCAGGTTCGCGACCCAACTCTCCGAAAGCCTGCAGAAGCAGGCGGCCTGAGCGGCGGTTCCGCGGCGCATCGCAGGGTGCGCCTTGCGACATGGCGGTCCGCTCCGACGGGAGCGAGATCGCCGAACGGCCGGCGTGATGTCATATGCCGTTTGGCGATTATGTCTTTGACAAACACAGATCGCCGATGTAGCTTTATGGACAAGGGGTTAAACCATGTCCGTCCTTTCCCAGCCGCACTTCCATGACGAAGCCGCCGCCGTCGCCCGGCTAGAGGCGATCGTGTGGCCGAACAGCCCGGTTTGCCCGAAGTGCGGCAACGCCGATCCGAAGCGCCACTATACTATCAAGGGCAAGACGGCCCGTCCCGGCCTCCGCACCTGTGCCGAGTGCCGCAAGCAATTCACCGTCAAAGTTGGGACCGTGTTCGAGTCCAGCCATGTGCCGCTGCACAAGTGGTTTCAGGCCGCGCACCTTCTCGCGTCCAGCAAGAAGGGCTTCTCCGCGCATCAGCTCCACCGCACCTTGGAAGTAACCTATAAGACGGCCTGGTTCATGGCGCAGCGGCTTCGCGAGGCTATGCGCTCCGGTGAGCTGGCGCCCTTCAGCTTCGAGGGCGGCGCCGTGGAGGTGGACGAGACCTTCATCGGCAACGATCCCGACCAGCACAAGCGTAAGAGCGGCTACCAGCACAAAAACAAGGTGCTGGGGCTTGTCGACCGCGACACGCAGCAGGTCCGCTCCATGGTGGTCGAGCATCTTGCGACCGCTGCCGTGACCACGATCCTCCGCGAGAACATCGCCTAGGAAGCCCACGTCATGACCGACGAAGCAGGCCACTACAGCAAGGTGAAGGTGCTTCCGCTGAAAGCGGCCGTACGAACCACAAAGCTGGCCAGTACGTCAGTTATGACGATCCGACGATCCACACTAACACGATCGAAGGCTATTTCAGCATCTTCAAGCGCGGCATGAAGGGCACGTACCAGCACTGCGGCAAGCAGCACCTTCACCGCTATCTTGCCGAGTTCGATTTCGTTATAAAAATCGAAGCCGCTTTGGCGTTGGGATAGCGAGCGCGCTTCCCTTGCCTTAGCTGGAGGCGTCGGTAAGCGGCTCACTTATCGGAGGCTTGACGAAGCCACCACGCTAACCAATAGAATTTAGCGAGGCGAAACAGGTGCTTAGCGGATTTTTGACGTTAAGCTCGTAAAATCGCCTTAACTCGGAGTGAGTGTTGGTATGCTCGAAATATCACTTTCAGACATAGAGAAGCGCATCCGCCGTGATAACCCATGGTGGACAAACCGTGCCATTGACAAGCTACGCTGGAGCGATTTGATCCGAAGAGATTATTTCGAGGCATTCTACAAGCTTACCACTAATTGGGATATAATCAGGTCGACCGTCCTACTTGGGCCTCGTCGAGTCGGAAAGACGGTTATGCTTCATCATTTCATATATGAGCTTACAAAATCTGGGACGGACCCTACAAGATTACTTTACGTGTCTATCGACACTCCGGTTTATGCAGAACTCCGACTTGAGAAGATACTAGAGATCTTTTTAGATATAAACACGATTGCAGATGGGGAAAGGTGTTATGTGATATTCGATGAAATTCAGTACCTTAGAGATTGGGAAGTTCATCTGAAAGACCTGACCGACAGCTATCCGCAAATTAGATTTGTAGCCAGTGGTTCTGCCGCTGCCGCTTTGCGCTTGCAGAGCCGAGAGTCGGGCGCTGGTAGGTTTAGCGACTTCCTTCTACCTCCTCTCACATTCCGGGAGTTCTGCAAATTCATCGGCAAGTACGACAACTGCGTTTCGCAAGACGAAAAAACCGGCCATTACACTATTAAGAGCATGACAGAACTAAATAAATGTTTCATTAACTATATTAACTTTGGCGGTTTTCCGGAGGTTGCTCTTGACGAGCAGATCAGAAACAATCTCGATTCATTTATCAAAGCGGATATAATCGATAAGGTTTTGCTGAAGGATTTGCCGAACTTGTACGGCATTCAAAACATTCAGGATCTAAACAATATTTTCAAGCTGCTGGCCTATAACAACGGTCAGGAGGTTGGATTAGAGGCAATATCGCAGCAATCGAAGCTGCCCAAAGCCATGATTAAGAACTTTATTGAGTACTTGGATAGCGCGTTTTTGATCTCACAGCACGATAAGCTACCTACAACCGGCAAGCACATGGTGAGAAAAAGGAACTTCAAGGTCTACTTGACTAACCCGTCGATGAGGGCGGCTTTGTTTTCACCGATTGATGAAAGTGAGACAAGTATTCTTGGTCACTTAGCCGAAGCTGCCATATTATCACAATGGGACCATTTCTCTCGAACTCATAATCGCTATTACTATAGGGACGCCAATGGCGTCGAAGTCGATATTGTAGGATTGCAGGTAGGAACGTTCAAACCTTCGCATCCTGTCGAAATAAAATGGTCAGACAGCTACATGAAAGATCCGAGAACCTCTCTAAGAGGTTTGCTGTACTTTATGAAAAAATACGAACTTAAAGAAGCAATTGTGACATCCAAAACTCAGCGAGAGATTATTGAAGTCGAGGGTAAAACACTTAATTTTATTCCGACTAGTCTGTATTGTCTCAGCCTCGGATCGGTGACTAGCAGAATGGCGATAGAGTCCAAGATGGCGGGTGGGTTATGACAAAAATTCCGATAACCCATGGAGTGCAGACGCAACACGTCCGCTTCCTTGAAGCCGCCCGCAAGGCTGGCGCCGACGTCGACACAAACGCGGCGGATCGGCTTATGGAGCGGCTAGCGAGGACGAAACCGGAGCCTAAGTCGACACTTCAGATAAAATCCCCGGATCCACCCCGCTCGAAGAAGATTGTTCCTGGCTCATAGTCTCGCACATCTCCCGGATGAAGGCCGTAAGCAATCTTCCTGGTATTTAGAACCATCTGTGGCCCAGCGGCACGCAGTATAACCGTTTCTATCTCCCGCTCGTGAGATTTGTTCTCTATAACGTAAAAAGAAAAATATATAAGTTGTAGTGCGTATCTCTTTTTGTGGGTAGCTAATCGATTAAATACATTTCCTCGGCCGCCGTATCGCGCAACGCCCATTGAGTCGTGGGCTAGATAGACGCCTTCAATAGTCGTCCCGAACTCTTGTTCTACAGTCTTACGAACGTCCTTGAAGCCCTCGTATGGCAATTTCTCCGCTACTAGTTTGAAAAGTCGCGACGTTTTTGAAGGTCGCCCTGGTCCAGGCACAAGTTTCCCGCGCTTTACGCGCCAGCCGGCGTCCTGCCAAATTGGGAGTGGGTCGATCCGTTTTTCACTCGGTCGCTTGATTGCCATTCCTCACCTCCGCACCGGAGGCTCGCAAAGAGGCTTGTGTTTGTCAAAGGCATAATCGCCTCCCGTTTTAGAGAATGTTTTTCTCCAATCGGACAGCCTCCCCTCGGGAGGCTGTCCGATTGCCGATTTCGGCGGGTGTTGACGCTTGATCGGTTTTGACCGCCAATGCGCGTGCACGCCAGCCCGAACTGCGTCTCACGCAGCCGTGCTGGCATCGGAGTCTTTCGGTTTGGCTGCGGCCTATGGCAGCCGCTCGGCAAGCCGGACGACAAGAGGACGCTGAAGGCCGAGTTCGACGAGGGCGACGTGCTCGCCACGCACCTCGGCGAGATTCTGTGGAAGCAGGCGGCTTTGATCGTCCCCCTGAATTGGGGCCGGCGCCGGCGCGTTCAGCGACGCGGCCCTTCCAGAGACGAGTCTTCCCGCAGCTTCGCGCGCGTGGACTCATGCTTCGGACGGTGGCTATCTAGGGCGACCGTAGGCTGGTTATGAAGTCGATCATCCTCGCCATGGTGCTGACCGCCGCGTCGGACCCGCATTCCTTGGGCATCGGGCTCGATGTGTTGACCGAGGCTTTCGCCGTCGCCGCATCCCGCGCCGGTTCGCCGTCCGGCTTGCGTGATCCGCGCTGTGCCGTGACGGGCTGCCGGTGGGATTATGGCAGCGGCGTCTTCATCGACGCGAAACTGCTCGAAGGCACGCTGAGTGTGGCCGTCATCGAGGCGCGGTCCTCGGCGGGCCGGCTCGACGCAGCTCACTTCCACGAAGCCTGCCGCGCCATCGTCGCCTTGGTGCGGCCACGCGTTGCGCAGGGCGACAGGCGGGCGACCGTCGAGGCGATCACGGCCGGTGCCGAGGACCCGCGTCCCCTCGACGAAGGCGTGACGATCTACGGGAAGCGCCTTACGCGTCCCGACGGCACGTCGGAGATGCGCTGCGGGGCCGCGGCGCAATAGCCGGCTACGTCATCAGCGGCGCGTGCCAGATCTCGTCGGCATATTCGCGGATGGTGCGGTCGGACGAGAACCAGCCCATTTGCGAGATGTTCGCGATGCGTGCGATCGACCAGGCTTTCTGGTCGAACCACAACGTGTCCACGTCGCGCTGGCGACGGATGTAGGCCTCGAAGTCGGCCGCCACCATGAAGGTGTCGTAGCCGAGCACCGCGTCCACCAGGGAATGGTAGCGCGAGGGATCGTCGGGCGAGAACAGCCCGTCGTAGATCGCGTCGAGCACGTCCTTGAGCCGATAGGAGTTGATGAGCGCGTCGCGTCCGCGGAAGCCCTCGGCCCGGCGCTGCTCGACCTCCGGCGTCGTCATGCCGAAGATGAAGATGTTGTCGAGCCCGACGGCCTCGGAGATCTCGATGTTGGCGCCGTCCATCGTGCCGATGGTCAGCGCCCCGTTCAGCGCCATCTTCATGTTGCCCGTGCCCGACGCCTCCATGCCGGCGGTGGAGATCTGCTCCGAGAGGTCGGCGGCGGGGATGATCACCTCGGCCAGCGACACGTTGTAGTTCGGCAGGAACGCCACCTTGAGCCGGTCGCCGATATCGGGATCGTTGTTCACGACCTTGGCGACGTCGTTGGCGAGCTTGATGATCAGCTTGGCGCGATGGTAGCTCGCCGCCGCCTTGCCGGCGAAGATCTTCACGCGCGGCGCGTAGTGGCCGCCGGGGTTGAGCTTGATCTCGCGGTACAGCGCGGCGGTCGCGAGCACGTTGAGCAACTGGCGCTTGTACTCGTGGATGCGCTTGATCTGCACGTCGAAGAGCGCGTCGGGCGAGACCTTGACCCCCAGCCGGTCCTCGATCACGGCAGCCAGTGCCTGCTTGTTGCGCCGGCGCACGCGCGCCATCCGCTCGTCGAAGCCGGCATCCGCGGCGTAGGCCACGAGGCCCCTGAGGTTCGTGGGATCGTCGAGCACCTTCGGCCCGAGCGTGTCGACCAGCAGCGAGGTGAGCCCCGGGTTGGCTTCCATGAGCCAGCGCCGGAAGGTGATGCCGTTGGTCTTGTTGACGATGCGCCCGGGATAGATCGCGGCGAGGTCGGCGAAGATCGTCTGCTTCATCAAGTCGGTGTGCAGCGCCGAGACGCCGTTGATGTGGCTCGAGCCGATGAAGGCGAGATGGCCCATGCGCACGCGCTTCTGGTCGCCTTCCTCGATCAGCGACACGCCGGCGAGCTTGGCGGCGTCGTTCTTCATCGCGTCCGGCACCCGTTTCAGGTGCTTGTGGTTGATGAGGAAGATGATCTGCATGTGCCGCGGCAGCAGGTCGTTCATCAGGTGCAGCGGCCAGGCCTCCAGCGCCTCGGGCAGCAGCGTGTGGTTGGTGTAGTTCAGCGTGCCCTGGGTGATCGCCCAGGCCTCGTTCCACGGCAGCGCGTACTCGTCGACGAGCAGGCGCATCAGCTCCGCCACGGCGATGGCGGGATGCGTGTCGTTCATGTGGATCGCGGCGCAGTCCGCGAGGGTCTTGATCGACTTGTTCTGCTGGAGATGGCGACGGATCAGGTCCTGCAGCGAGGCCGAGGTGAAGAAGTACTCCTGCCGCAGGCGCAGCGCCTGGCCGGCGGGGGTCTCGTCCGAGGGGTACAGCACGCGCGAGATCGACTCGGCATGGGCGCGCGCGGCGAAGGAGCCGACATGGTCGCCGCGGTTGAAGCCGGTCAGGTCGATCTGGTCGACGGCGCGCGCCGACCAGAGCCGCAGCGTGTTGGCGTGCTTGCCCTGCCAGCCGACGATCGGCGTGTCGTAGGCGACCGCGTTGACGGTCTCCATCGGGTGCCAGACGTTCTTCAGCGGCATCGCTTCCGACTCGCCGCCGACCTGCTCGACGAAGCCGCCGAAGCCGATCGGGTAGACCACCTCGGGCCGCTCGAACTCCCACGGGTTGCCGTAGGCCAGCCAGTCCTCGGGGGCCTCGTGCTGCCAGCCGTCCGAGATCATCTGACGGAACAGGCCGTGCTCGTAGCGGATGCCGTAGCCGTAGGCGGGCAGGCCGATCGATGCCATCGATTCCATGAAGCAGGCGGCGAGCCGCCCGAGGCCGCCGTTGCCGAGCGCCGCGTCGGGCTCCTGTGCCCGAACCTCGGCGAGGTCGACGCCGAGGGCGGCCAGCGCGTCGCGCGCCGGCTCGGTCAGCCCGAGGTTGGTCAGCCCGTCCATGAGCAGGCGGCCGATCAGGAACTCGACCGAAAGGTAGTAGACCTGCTTGGTATGGGCCTGGTGCGAGCGCCGCGTCGCGCTCATCCAGCGATCGACGATGCGGTCGCGCACGGCCAGAGCCAGCGCCACGAACCAGTCGCGCGACGAGGCCGTCTTGAGGTCCTTGCCGACGTTGTAGATCAGCTTGGCGAGGATCGCCTCGCGCAGCTCCTCGCTGTCCGCGACCGTACGCGACCCCCTGGCCTGGTCGGGCTTCTCCGTGGAGACTGCGGCTTGAGGCATCGAACCCGGGTCCTTCGTTGCTGACGTTCCCGCCTGCCGTTCCGGCAGCCGGAGATCGCGATTCATCCGCTTGTCTGTAGCGGCCAAGCTATCATGCGCGTCCGCGGGGCAACAGCCCGGCCCGATCTTCGCGCCATCCACCGCCGTGCCGCCAGGGCACATCGCATGGACGATTGAAAAGCGTCCCGGGTTCGACCATCTTCAAGGCGTTCCGGTCCATCCGACCGGGTCTCCTCGAGGATGACGCACTGATCAATCAGGGTTTCGCCGAAGCCGCCCCCCGGCCGCTTCACCCGCTCTCGGCCGACGAGTTCGACAGCGGCAAGCTCGTGCATATCGTCATGGACAGTCTCGACGATGCCAAGGCCGAAGACTCGCTCCTGATCGACCTGCAAGGAAAGACTGCCATCGCCGACGCGATGATCATCACGACGGGGCGTTCGAACGTCCATGTCGCGGCGATCGCCGATCGCGTTCTGAAGGCGCTGAAGGAGGCCATGAAGGGCGTGCCTCGCATCGAGGGACTCTCAGGTGGAGATTGGGTGCTGATCGATGCGGGCGACATCATCGTCCACGTGTTCCGCCCGGAAGTCCGCCAGTTCTACAATCTCGAGAAGATGTGGGGCTCGGACCGGCCGTTGATGGCCTGATCCGCATTCGTCTCGCGGGCGTCGGACGTCGATGCTGCGGGTGACCCTCGTTGCGACAGGCCGCCTCAAGGCGGGTCTGGAGCGCGATCTCGCCGCACGCTACCTCGAACGCGCGGCCCTCGCCGGTCGGCCGCTCGGCTTGGCGGTGGATGCGCGCGAGCTGGACGAGAGCCGGGCGCGACGGGCCGAGGACCGCAAGCGCGAAGAAGCCGACGCCTTGCGTGCGGCGTTCCCGGGCACGACCGTGACCGTCGTGCTCGACGAGGTCGGACGCGCCCTCGACAGTCCAGGTTTCGCAAACCTGTTCCAGACCGCGCGAGACGCCGGTCGCGGCGCCTTGATCGTTGTCATCGGAGGCCCCGACGGGCTGGACCCGGAGTATCGCCGCGGTGCCGACGACGTCGTCGCGTTCGGCGCCATGACGTGGCCGCACCAGCTCGTCCGCGTGATGGCGGCCGAGCAGATCTACCGCGCGGTCACCATCCTCGCCGGACATCCCTACCACAGGGCCTGATCAGTCGGCCTGCTTCAGGCCGTCGTTGAGCTTGGCCACGTTGGCGGTCACGAGATCGATGTTACCCTGCGAGGGCTTGTCCGTGGCGCCGGCCTTGAGGACCTGGTCGAGCTCGTCGAGCGCTTCCTTCTTCTCCTTGGGCGGCATCTGCTTGTCGGCCTTGATCTCCTCGACCTGCTTCTTGGTCGCCGCCTCGGCGCCGACATACTTGCCGCTGTCGGGATCCATTCCGGCCAGCACGACCCCGACGCTGTAGCTCGCATCGGCGAAGTCGCCGGCGCTGGCGAAGCCGTTCTTCTTCACCGCGGCATCGATCTGGCCGTCCAGCTTCGGGTCGGGCGTCTTGGCGTCCTTCGGCATCTTGGCCTCGATGGCGCGGATCTCCTTCTGCGCCGCGATGAGGCCGTCGAGGCTCTTCTGCGTCAGCGCGACCTGCTTGGGCTGCGGCGGCTCAGCCTCGGCTGCGGCGCCACCCTTGTCCTGCGCCTGCGCGACACCGAAACCGACGGGCGCCGATAGCGCGAGGAGAGCGGCCGCCGCGAGGGCCGCGCGAGAAGCCTTGGGGAGGAACGAGCGCATCGGGGAGAACTCCGCTTTTGCCTGGGGTCGGATCGCCCGACCCCGAAGAGGCCCGGCGGTTCACACGGCGATGCGGCGAAAGCGAGGTGTCAGGCCGCGCGCGATCGCCCGAAGGGCGAATTCAGCCTCACGATCGCGAGGTTGAGGGCGGCGGCGACGGAGACCCAGGCGAGGTAGGGAACGAGAAGCCAGGCCGCCAACGGAGAAAGCGGCGCCAGGCCGACGATCAGCGCCAGGATCGACAGCCAGAGCAGCGGCACCTCGGCGAGCGACCAGTCCGGCCGCTCCAGCGTGAAGAACAGCGGGCTCCAGGCCATGTGGCAGACCGCGTTGATGCCAAACAGCCAGAGGATGCGCGCGTGCGCCTCCGGCGCGGCGGTCCATGCCGCCGCCGCCGACCACGCCGCCAGGGCGCCGATCAGCGTCCACATCGGCCCGAACAGCCAGTTCGGCGGGTTCCAAGAGGGCTTGCGCAGCGCGTAGTACCACGGCCCGATGCGTGTCGAGACGCCGCCGACGAACAGCACGACCATCGAGACCGCGGCAGCCGCGAGCAGGGCGTGGAACATGGCAACGACTCCGGGCGGACGTGTGATCTTTCGCGCGGTCAAGTGATTTGCCCGCACTGTCGCCCGCCTATATGACATCGCCATGGATAGTTTCACCAGTCTGACCGCGGTCGCCGCTCCACTCAGGATCCGCAATGTCGATACCGACCAGATCATCCCGGCCCGCTTCCTGAAGACGATCAAGCGCACCGGGCTCGGCTCGGCGTTGTTCTCGCCACACCGCTACCGCGACGACGGCTCGGAGAACCCCGACTTCGTGCTCAACAAGCCGGCTTATCGTGGCGCCGAGATCCTCGTCGCGGAGGACAATTTCGGTTGTGGTTCTTCGCGCGAGCACGCGCCTTGGGCCTTGCTCGACTTCGGCATCCGCTGCGTCATCTCGACCAGCTTCGCCGACATCTTCTACAACAACTGCTTCAAGAACGGCATCCTGCC
>CAZZWW010000079.1:0-9946 GCA_964657815.1 Vulcanimicrobiota bacterium
CCGGTTTCGCCTGCGGCGCCCCGGAATGACAAACCTCTGTCGATCGCTTCGTTGCGTATGCGGACGCCCAGCATGACCCCCATCACCTGCTTCGCCGGCAAGCACGTCGCGCTGTTCGGCCTGGGCTCATCCGGCCTCGACGCCGCGCGCGCGCTCATCGCCGGCGGCGCCACCGTCGCCGCCTGGGACGACAAGGAGGTCTCGCGCGACAAGGCCGCGGACGAGGGCATCGCGATCGTCGACCTGCACGAGGCCGACTGGTCCGCCTTCGAGGCCTTCGTTCTGGCGCCGGGCGTGCCGCTGACCCACCCCAAGCCGCACTGGACCGTGGACCTCGCCCACGCCGCCGGCGTCGCGATCATCGGCGACATCGAGCTGTTCTGCCGCGAGCGCGCGGCGATCGCGCCCAACGCCCGCTTCGTCGCCATCACCGGCACCAACGGCAAGTCCACCACCACGGCGCTGACGGCGCACCTCTTCCGCGAATTCGGCTACGAGGTCGCGGTCGGCGGCAACATCGGCACACCGGTGCTGCAGCTGCCGCCACCGTCCGAGACCCGCGTCCACGTCGTCGAGTGCTCGTCGTTCCAGATCGACCTGGCGCCCTCGATCCAGCCGACGGCCGGGGTGCTCATGAACCTCACTCCGGACCATCTCGACCGCCACGGCACCATGGCGAACTACGCCGCCATCAAGGGCCGGCTCGTCACGCATTCCAGCACCGCCATCGTCTCGGTGGACGATCCCGACAGCGCCGCCATCGCCCAGGGCATCGCGATCGAGGGGCGTATCGTGGAAACCATCTCGGTCGCGGGCAACATGGTGGCGCAGGGCATCACCCTCGACGGCACGAAGCTGATGCGTCACCGCGCCATGGAGGCGACGCTCGTCGCCGACCTCGCCGGCATCGCGTCGCTGCGCGGCGCCCACAACGCGCAGAACGCCGCCGCCGCGATCCTCGCGCTGGGCAAGGACGCCGAGGACCTCGACCAGTTGCAGGCGGCGCTGCGCTCGTTCCCCGGCCTTGCCCATCGCATGGAGCAGATCGCGGCCAAGGACGGCGTGATCTTCGTCAACGATTCCAAGGCGACGAACGCCGATGCGGCGGAGAAGGCGCTGCTCGCCTTTCCGCGCGTGCACTGGATCATCGGCGGCAAGGCCAAGGAGGGCGGCATCGAGCCGCTGCGCCCGCTGTTCGAGCGCGTCGCCAAGGCCTATCTGATCGGCGCCGCCTCCGACCTCTTCGCCGACACGCTCGGCGGCGACGTGCCCCTCGAGCACTGCGGCACGCTCGACGTCGCCACGGAGCGCGCCGCCGCCGACGCCCGCGACGAGGCGCAGCGCACCGGCGTCGGCCAGGTCGTGCTGCTCTCCCCGGCCTGCGCCAGCCAGGACCAGTTCACCGATTTCGAGCAGCGCGGCGAGCGGTTTCGCGATTGCGTCAGAAGCCTGCTAAACCCGCCCTCGTGAAAGGCATGGTTAATCCTCGGTGTTCATGATCGCGGCGGACGCCCGGCGCTCGCGCCAGGTGATGGCACCCGCGCATGCGGGCTCTGGAGCCTCGAGCATGGTTTCGCGCGCGCAACGCACGGCCCTGGCGAACTGGTGGTGGACCGTCGATCGCTGGCTGCTGGCCGCGCTCGGCATCCTCATCGTCGCGGGGATGATCCTGACCATGGCGGCGAGCCCGCCGGTGGCCGAGCGCATCGGCCTGCCGACCTTCCATTTCGTCAACAAGCAGGCCGAAGCGCTGCTCCCGGCCATCGCCGTGCTGATCGGCGTCTCCTTCCTGACGCCGCGCCAGGTGCGCCGCGCCGCCGTGATCCTGTTCGTCGTCTCGATGGGCCTCATCCTGGTGGCGCTGGTGTTCGGCCACGAGGTCAAGGGCTCGCGCCGCTGGATCTTCGGCGTCCAGCCCTCCGAGTTCCTGAAACCCGCCTTCGTCATCCTCGTCGCCTGGGCCTTTTCGGAAGGCGGCAAGCGCCGCGACGTGCCGGGCACGACGCTCGCCGTGCTGCTGCTACCGCTCACCATCATCCCCCTGATGCTGCAGCCCGACTTCGGCCAGACCATGCTTGTGACGCTGGTGTGGATGGCCTTGTTCTTCATGGCCGGGCTGCACTGGTTCTGGATGGCCGGCCTCGGCGGCGGCGGCGTGGTGGCCGTCTTCGCCGCCTACAAGTTCGTGCCGCACGTGCGCGCGCGCATCCTCAAGTTCATGGACCCGGCGAGCGGCAACGGCGTCACCGACACGTTCCAGGTCGACACCGCGCTAGAGACGATCAAGGCCGGGCGCTGGCTCGGCAAGGGGCCGGGCGAGGGCACGGTGAAGCGCATCCTGCCCGACGCCCACACCGACTTCATCTTCGCCGTCACCGGCGAGGAGTTCGGCCTTCTCGCCTGCATGGCGCTGGCCTCGGTCTACGCCTTCATCGTCATCCGGGGCCTGCTGCGCGCCGCCCGCAGCGAGGATCCGTTCTGCGCCTTCGCCGGTGCCGGGCTCGTCATGCTGTTCGGCATCCAGGCGGCGATCAACATGTCGGTCAATCTGCACCTGATGCCGGCCAAGGGCATGACGCTGCCCTTCATCTCCTACGGCGGCTCGTCGCTGGTCTCGGTGGCGCTGGAGATGGGCTTCCTCGTCGCCGTGACCCGACGCCGTCCGCGCTCGGAGATCGCCTTCGACCGCGAGGGCCGCGGCGCGACGGCCGGTGCCGGCCTCGTGGAACAGCCGGCGTGAGCTCCCGCCCCGTCCTCGTGGCGGCCGGCGGCACCGGCGGCCACCTCTTCCCGGCCCAGGCGCTGGCCGAGGCGCTCGGTCGCCGCGGCATCCCCGTCGAGCTTGTCACCGACGATCGCGCCCTGCGTTACGGGGCCGAGTTCCCGGCGCGCATGATCCACCACGTGAAGGCGGCGACCCCGACAGGCGGCAACCCGGTGAAGCGCGCGCTCGCGATCGTCGCGCTGCTGCGCGGCACCGGGGCGGCGCGCGGCATCATCCGCCGGATCCGGCCTCGCGCGGTCGTGGGCTTCGGCGGCTACCCGACCGTGCCGCCGGTGCTTGCCGCCACGCAGCTGAAGGTGCCGACGATCCTGCACGAGCAGAACGCCGTCATGGGACGCGCCAACAAGTTTCTCGCCAAACGGGTCCAGGCACTGGCCAAGGGCTTCGACAATCTCCTCATCGGCAATCCCGCGGTCGCCGCGAAGGCGACGCTGGTCGGCAACCCGATCCGCCCGTCCGTGCTCGAGGCGGCGGCGCTGCCCTACCCTCATTTCAGCGGCGGCATGCTGCACCTCCTGGTGACCGGCGGTTCGCAGGGCGCCCGCGTCATGTCCGACGTGGTGCCGGCGGCGATCGCCCTGCTCGACCCCGCGGATCGCGCGCGCCTCGCGATCGTGCAGCAGGCCCGCGGCGAGGACGAGGCGCGCGTCAAGGCGGCCTATGCCGCGCTGAACCTGGTCGCCGAGGTCAAGCCGTTCTTCACCGACCTGCCGTTGCGCATCGCCCAGGCGCATCTGGTGATCGCGCGCGCCGGCGCCTCGACCGTGTCGGAGCTCGCGGCCATAGGCCGTCCGTCGATCCTGGTGCCGTTCCCGCACGCGCTCGACCAGGACCAGGCCGCCAACGCCGCCCTGCTCGAGAAGAACGGCGCCGCCATGGTGATCCGGCAGGCCGACTTCACGCCGGACTGGCTCGCCGATTCGATCCGTCTGGCGCTCGCCGACCGCGAGGGGCTCGAGGCCCGCGCGCATTCCGCCAAGGCCGTCGGGATCTCCGACGCCGCCGACCGCCTCGCCGACCTCGTCGAGCGGCTGATGCTGCCGGAGGCGGTTTGATCCTCCCCGTCATGCCAAATCATGCAGGACGCGCCCTTCTCCCCTTGCGGGAGAAGGTGACGCGAAGCGCGGGATGAGGGGTCGCTCGATCTTGGGGAGCTTGGTGCCGCTGCAGGAAAGCGGCGAGGTGTCCCGACCCCTCATCCGCCCTTCGGGCCGCCTCTCCCGCAAGGGGAGAAGGGATTCCCTCTGCTTGGCTGGCAGCTCTTCTATAGATCGCGACGCACGGCGACCCCCTCCACCATACTTCGCATGGGTCGCTTCCCCCGCTACGCTGCGCTTCGCAGGGGAGGATCCCCGCTCCATTCCAGAGGCCCATCCATGAAACTGCCGGCGGAGCTCGGCCCGATCCACTTCATCGGCATCGGCGGCATCGGCATGTCGGGCATCGCCGAGGTGCTCCTGAACCTCGGCTACAGGGTGCAGGGCTCGGACGCCGGCGCCAACGCCAACGTGCAGCGGCTGCGCGACAAGGGCGCCACCATCCACATCGGCCACGACCCGGCCAACGTCGCCGACGCCGAGGTGGTGGTGGTCTCCACCGCGATCCGCCGCGACAATCCCGAGCTGATGGCCGCGCGCGCCGCCCGCCTGCCGGTGGTGCGTCGCGCCGAGATGCTGGCCGAGCTGATGCGGCTCAAGCACTGCGTCGCCATCGCCGGAACCCACGGCAAGACCACCACGACGTCGCTGGTCGCCACCCTGCTCGACGCCGGCAAGTTCGACCCGACCGTGATCAACGGCGGCATCATCAACGCCTACGGCACCAACGCCCGGCTCGGCGGCGGCGACTGGATGGTCGTCGAGGCCGACGAGTCCGACGGCACCTTCCTCAAGCTGCCGGCCGACGTCACCGTCGTCACCAACATCGACCCCGAGCACCTCGACCATTTCGGCACGTTCGAGGCCATCAAGGAGGCGTTCCGCACCTTCGTCGAGAACATCCCGTTCTACGGCTTCGCGGTGATGTGCCTCGACCATCCCACGGTTCAGGAGCTCGTCGGCCGCATCGAGGACCGCCGCATCATCACCTACGGCGAGACCCCGCAGGCCGACGTGCGCCTCGTCGACGTCGACCTGACCGGCGGACGTTCGCGCTTCGGCGTGATCATCCGTGACCGCAAGACCCGCAGCGAGACCCGTATCGGCGAGCTAGAGCTGCCGATGCCCGGCCTCCACAACACGCTGAACGCCACCGCGGCGCTCGCCGTCGCGCACGAGCTCGGCATGAGCCCGGAGGCGATCCGCGAAGGCCTCGCCAAGTTCGGCGGCGTCAAGCGGCGTTTCACCAAGACCGGCGAGTGGCACGGGGTCACCATCTTCGACGACTACGGCCATCACCCCGTCGAGATCGCCGCCGTGCTGCGCGCCGCCCGCGCGTCCACGACCGGCAAGGTGGTCGCCGTGGTGCAGCCGCACCGCTACACGCGACTGCAGTCGCTGTTCCACGAGTTCGCGACCTGCTTCAACGACGCCGACGCCGTGCTCGTCGCCGACGTCTACCCCGCCGGCGAGGCGCCGATCCCCGACATCGACCGCGACGCGCTGGTCGCCGCGATCAAGGCGCACGGCCACCGCCGCCCGTTGGCGCTCGCCAGCCCCGGCGACCTGCCCTACATCATCCGCTCGCTGGCCAAGCCCGGCGATTACGTCGTCTGCCTCGGCGCCGGCTCGATCACGCAATGGGCCTACGCGCTGCCCGGCCAGCTCGAGGCGGGCGACGGGGCGTGAATCGACGCGACGCACTCGCAGCCAAGCCCGGCGTCAGGGGCGTGCTGCAGGCAAACGCTCCGCTGGCCCCGCTGACTTGGTTTCGCTGCGGCGGTCCGGCGGAGGTGCTGTTCGAGCCCGCCGACGAGGACGACCTCGCGCTGTTCCTGTCGCTCTGCCCCCCCGACATCCCGGTCACCGTGATCGGCGCGGGCTCCAACCTTCTCGTGCGCGACGGCGGTCTCGACGGCGTGGTGGTGCGGCTCGGTCGAGGCTTCGCCGCGCTGACGGTGGAGGGCAACGAGATCGTCGCCGGTGCCGGCGTGCCGGACGTGAAGCTCGCCTCCGCGGCGGCCGGCGCCGGGCTCGCCGGCCTTGCCTTCCTGCGCGGCATTCCCGGCCAGCTCGGCGGCGCGCTTCGCATGAACGGCGGCGCCTATGGCTCGGAGATCGCTGAAGTCTTCGTCTCCGCACGCGGTGTCGCCCGCGACGGCTCCATGCGCGAGTTCGCGGCACGAGACATGGGCTTCACCTATCGCCACTGCGAAGTCGCCGGCGACGTGATCTTCACGAGCGCCCGCCTTCGCGGCCACCCCGGCCATCCCGAGGCCATCCGCGCGGAGATGGCCACCATCACCGCGGCCCGCACCGCCACCCAGCCGGTCAACACCCGCACCGGCGGCTCGACCTTCAAGAACCCGCCCGGGCACAAGGCCTGGGAGCTTGTCGATCGCGCCGGCTGTCGCGGACTGACGCACGGAGACGCCCAGGTCAGCGAGCTGCACACCAACTTCCTGGTGAACCGCGGGTCGGCGGCCGCCGCCGAGATCGAGGCGCTGGGCGAGATGGTGCGCGCCCGGGTGCTGGAGACGAGCGGCATCGAGCTGGAATGGGAAATCGCCCGCATCGGGAAGGCCGCGTGATCGGGCGCGCTCTTCCTTCTCCCGCTCGCGGGAGAAGGAGACGCAAACCTAAAGAGGAAGACCTTCACCATGAGAAAGCACGTCGCCGTCCTCTATGGCGGCCTTTCCGCAGAGCGCGAGGTTTCTCTTCGCTCAGGCGCGGCCTGCGCCACCGCGCTGGAAGCTCAGGGCTACAAGGTCACGGTGATCGATGTCGACCGCACGCTGTCGCAGCGCCTCTCCGACCTCCGGCCGGATGTCGTCTTCAACGCGCTGCACGGGCGTTTCGGCGAGGACGGCATCGTCCAGGGCATCCTGGAGATGCTGGCGATCCCCTACACGCACTCGGGCGTGCTCTCCTCCTCGCTGGCGATGCAGAAGGATCGGGCCAAGGACGTCATGAAGGCGGCGGGCATCCCGGTGGCCGACGGGCTCACGATGCACCGGCTGGAGGTGGCCAAAGGCCATCCGATGAAGCCGCCTTACGTCATAAAACCGGTCAGCGAGGGCTCTTCGGTCGGCATTCTGATCGTCAACGAGGATCATGAACATCCGCCTCAGGAATTGACGCGAAGCGATTGGGATCACGGGGAAATCGTACTCGTCGAGCGTTTCGTCGCAGGGCGTGAGCTGACCTGTGCGGTGATGGGTGAAAAGCCCTTGGACGTCATAGAGATACGCGCCGCCGACGGCGGCTGGTACGACTACAACGCGAAATACGCCAAGGGCGGCTCGATCCACGTGCTTCCGGCAGATCTTAAAGAGATTGTTTACCATTCTGTTCAAGACTTCGCCTTAAGGGCGCATCGCGCTCTCGGGTGTCGCGGCGTCAGTCGTGCCGATTTCCGCTACGACGACCGCCCCGGAGGTACGGGCGAACTCGTCGTGCTGGAGGTCAACACGCAGCCCGGCATGACCGAGACCTCTTTGGTGCCCGAACTGGCGGCCTACGTCGGCCTGACATTCGGTGAGCTTGTTCGATGGATGGTGGAGGACGCCTCCTGCGATCGTTAGGCGGCTTCGGGGCGCAGCTGGCTCCCACCGCCTACACGATCGCCACGCCCAACGCCGCCTACGCTCCACCCTCCTCCGACACCGCTCCGCGCCTGCCGCTTCGTCGCTGGCGCCGCAATCCGGCCCTCCGCGCCGTTCTCTCCCGACTCGCCACGACCCGCTTCCTCGGCACCGCCCTGGCGCTCGGCCTGCTGGGCGGCACCGCCGTCTGCGGCGCCGTCCGCGGCGGCGCCTATGCCGACTTCGTCGCGACGCAGGGCTCCCTGCCCGACATCGCCGCCAAGGCCGCGGGCTTCGCGATCAAGGCGGTCACCATCACCGGCACGCGCGAGCTGACGGAAGCCGAGATCCTCGACATGGCCGGCGTCGGCCCGCGCAACTCGCTGGTCTTCCTGAACGTCGCCGACCTGCGGGCGCGCCTGAAGGCCGTGCCGCTGATCAAGGAGGCCAACGTCTCCAAGCTCTACCCCAACCGCCTCCTGATCGAGGTCGAGGAGCGTCAGCCCACCGCGCTCTGGCAGAAGGACGGCCTCGTCGCTCTCGTCGCGGCCGACGGCACGCCCATCGACGACCTCAAGGACCCGCGCTTCCAGCGCCTACCGCTGGTCGTCGGCACCGACGCCAACAAGCACCTGGAGGAATATCTGGAGGTGCTCGATGCCGCCGGCGAGCTGCGCGACCGCATCCGCGCCGGCATCTACGTCGCCGGGCGCCGCTGGACGTTGAAGACCGACAGCGGTCTCGAGATCGAGCTGCCCGAGAAAGACCCGGCTGACGCCGTCGGCCGCCTCGCCCTGCTCGAGCACGACGGGCACGTCCTCGAGAAGGACGTTCTGTCGCTCGACCTGCGCATTCCCGGCCGCGTCGTGGCCCGGCTGACCGCCGACGCGTCCGCCGCGCGCGCCGATGCGCTGACCAAGAAATCCGCGAAGAAGAAAGGGGCGACGACATGAGTTCGGCCACCATGCCGCCGCGCATGCGACCGCTGTCCTCCCGACGCACCGCGATCCTGTCGGCGCTCGACGTCGGCACCTCGAAGATCGTCTGCCTGATCGCGCGTCTTCAGCCGATCGAACCGTCGGAGATGCTGCGCGGCCGAACCCACCGCTGCCGCATTCTCGGCATCGGCCACCAGCGCTCGCGCGGCATCAAGGGCGGTGTCGTCGTCGACATGGAGGCGGCCGAAGGCGCCATCCGCCTCGCCGTCGACGCGGCCGAGCGCATGGCCGGCGTCCAGGTCCAGAGCGTCATCGTCAACATCACCGGGGGGCGGCTGTCGTCGCGCTTCTTCGATGCCAAGATCCCGGTCGGTGGCCATGCCGTGTCGGACAGCGAGGTCCACCGCGTCCTCGAGGCCTGCCACGCCAGCGTCGAGCCGGGCCGCTCTCCGCTGCACTCGCTCCCGACCGGCTTCACGCTCGGCAGCGCCGACGCCATCCGCGACCCGCGCGGGCTCATCGGCGACGAACTCGGCGCCGCCATGCACGTCGTCTCGACCGACGGCATCGCGGCGCGCAACCTGATGCTCGCGATCGAGCGCTGCCATCTCGCCGTCGAGGCTGTCGTGGCCACGCCCTACGCCTCGGGCCTGTCGGCGCTCGTCGACGACGAGGCCGAGCTCGGCACGGCGATGATCGACATCGGCGGCGGCACGACCTCGGTCGGCATCTTCTCCGATGGCAACCTGACCCACGTCGACGCCTTCGCCGTCGGCGGCCGCCACGTGACCATGGACCTCGCCCGCGGCCTCAATATCCCGTTGGCCGATGCCGAGCGGCTGAAGACGCTGCACGGCACCTGCCTCGTGTCGAGCTCGGACGATCGCGAGAGCATAGCCGTCACCCCGGTCGGCGAGGACGAGGACCACGCCACCCACGTGCCGAAATCGCAGCTGACCCGCATCATCCGCCCGCGCGTCGAGGAAATTCTCGAGCTCGTGCGCGACCGCCTCAAGTCGGCCGGTTTCCCGGCCCATTCCGGGCGCCGCATCGTGCTGACCGGCGGGGCCGCCCAGCTCGCCGGGCTGCCCGAGGCGGCCAAGCGCATCGTCTCCGGCCAGGTGCGGATCGGCCGCCCGCTCGGGATCCAAGGACTACCTGAATCGGCCAAGGGACCAGCCTTCTCGGCCGCCGTCGGCCTCCTCGTCTATCCGCAGGTCAGCGGCATCGAGCACTTCCGCCCCGCCGGCGCCAAGGGGATGAGCGAGGCGTCGAACGACAATTACCTCAGCCGCATGGGTCGTTGGCTGAAGGACAGTTTCTGAGATGTCGCAGGGGATGAATATGGCTCGGCGGCCGTATCGGAACTTGCGCGAATCAGTTGGTATCAAACCGGCGCTCCGGCGCTTTCATACGCAAGAGGCCATGCGATGACGATCAACCTGAAAGCACCGGAATTGCGGGAGCTGAAGCCGCGCATCATGGTTTGCGGCGTCGGCGGCGCCGGCGGCAACGCGGTCAACAACATGATCGTCTCGGGCC
>CAZZWW010000080.1:0-9900 GCA_964657815.1 Vulcanimicrobiota bacterium
AGATCTCGTGGACGCAGGTCGAGACCGGCTCGGCGATCACCTGGAAGTACCCGTCGTGCATCCTGCGCGGGGACGGTTCGCGCGGCGAGTTCTACTCGATCGCGATCTCGAACGGCCGCCAGCAGGTCGATTCCGGCACCAAGATGATCCATCTCGGCAAGAACACGACGAGCCGGATCATCTCCAAGGGAATCTCCGCCGGGCATTCGCAGAACACCTACCGCGGGCAGGTCTCGGCGCATCGCAAGGCGACGGGCGCGCGCAACTTCACCAATTGCGACTCGCTGCTCATCGGCAACGAGTGCGGAGCTCACACCGTGCCTTACATCGAGGCGCGCAACGACTCGGCGCAATTCGAGCACGAGGCGACGACGTCGAAAATCTCGGACGACCAGCTGTTCTACTGCCAGCAGCGCGGGCTCGACCCAGAGGAGGCGACGGCGCTCATCGTCAACGGCTTCGTCCGCGACGTGCTCCAGCAGCTGCCGATGGAGTTCGCCGTCGAGGCGCAGAAGCTGATCGCCATCTCGCTCGAAGGCAGCGTCGGCTGACGCGCCTTCCTTCTCCCCTTGCGGGAGAAGATGTCGCGGCGAAGCCGTGACGGATGAGGGGTCGGCGATCTCTCCGGTCAGCGATCCCGGAGACGTGTCCCGACCCCTCATCCGACCCTCGCTTCGCGAGGGCCACCTTCTCCCGCAAGGGGAGAAGGACTCCTTTCCTGCTAAAGTTCGTACGGACCACCCATGCTCGACATCAGAAATCTCACCGTCTCCATCGAGGGCAACAAGATCCTCGACAACCTCAATCTGACCGTGAAGGACGGCGAGGTCGCCGCGATCATGGGGCCGAACGGCACCGGCAAGTCGACGCTGGCCTACGTCATTGCCGGCAAGTCGGACTATGACGTCGAAGGCGGCGAGGTGATCCTCGACGGGCAGAACATCCTCGAGATGGCACCCGAGGAGCGTGCGGCCGCAGGCGTGTTCCTCGCCTTTCAGTACCCCGTCGAGATCCCGGGTGTCGGAACGATGACCTTCTTCCGCGCCGCGCTCAACGCGCAGCGCAAGCAGCGCGGCGAAGAGGAGCTGACCACGCCGGCCTTCATGAAGAAGGTGAACGAGGCGGCGGCGACCCTCGAGATCCGCAAGGACATCATGAAGCGCGCCCTCAACGTCGGGTTCTCCGGCGGCGAGAAGAAGCGCATGGACATCCTGCAGATGGCGCTGCTGGAGCCTTCCGTGGCGATCATGGACGAGACCGATTCCGGCCTCGACATCGATGCCATCCGCATCGTGTCCGAAGGCGTGAACAAGCTGCGCGACGGCAAGCGTTCGTTCCTGCTCATCACCCACTACCAGCGGCTCCTGAACTACATCGTGCCCGATACGGTGCACGTCATGTCCGGCGGCAAGATCGCCCGCACCGGCGGCAAGGAGCTTGCGCTGGAGCTGGAGCAGACCGGCTACCGCGACTTCGCCACCAAGACGGCGGCGGAGTGAGCCTCATGCCCGCGCGCATCGTCTCTTCCCGCACCGATGCCGAGGTGGCGCTGGCCGACACCTACGGCGCCGCCAAGGCGCGGCTGCCCGGCTCGGAAGCCGTACGCCACCTGCGCGACGACGCCTTCGGCGCCTTCGCCGCCGCCGGCCTGCCGCATCGCCGTGTCGAGGCTTGGCACTACACCGATCTGCGTTCGCTGATGCGCGAGGCCCTGCCCGTCGCGCCCAAGCCGGACGAGGGGGCGCTCGGCGCAATCAACCAGGAACTCGCGGGTCGGCCGAGCTTCGGCGGCGGCCGGCTCGTCATCGTCGACGGGACCTTCGTACCGACGCTCTCCGACCTGCTGCCGGAGGGCGCCACCGTGCGATCGCTGGCCGAAGTGCTGGGCGAGGGACGCCCCGACCTGATCGACCTGCTCGCCGCCAGGGATTTTGGTGACGGCGACGCCATCCTCGCGCTCAACGCCGCCATGATGCAGGACGGTGTCGTGGTCGAGGTGGCGCCAGGGGCCGAGCTCCCGACCCCCATCGAGATCGTCTACGCCACTGCCATGCAGGCACCCGCGGCCCGCTTCTTCCGCTCGCTTGTGGTGGTCGGAGCCGGCGCCAAGGTGGCGGTCGCGGAGTCGAGCCTAGGACGCGGCGGCCGTTCCGGCCAGACGCACGGGGCCCTGATCTTCCAGGTCGGCGACAAGGCCGAGGTGCGCCACACCTCGTCGATCACCCGGACCGAACTCGGCTCGATGCGGATCGACTCGTTCATCGCCGATCTCGGCGCGGACGTGACGTTCGACTCCTTCGCCCTCGTCGACGGCGAGGGTCTGACCCGTCGCCAGCTGTTCCTGCGCTTCTCCGGCGACGACTCGCATGCCAGGCTGCGCGGCGTGTCGCTGCTGCAGGGCCGGGAGCACGCCGACACCACGCTCGACGTGGTCCACAAGGGCCTCGGCTGCGAGGGCCGCGAGGAATTCCGGCACATCCTGGACGGCAGCGCCACCGGCGTGTTTCAGGGCCGCATCCGCGTGCAGAAGCAGGCGCAGAAGACCGACGGCAAGATGATGAGCCGGGCGCTGCTGCTGTCGGACGACGTCTCGATGCACAACAAGCCCGAACTCGAGATCTTCGCCGACGACGTCGTCTGCGGCCATGGTGCCACTGTCGGCAGCCTCAACGAGGACCAGCTGTTCTATCTCCGGGCCCGCGGCATCCCGAGCCGGGAGGCCGAGGCGCTGCTGCTCGAGGCGTTCGCCGGCGAGATGGCCGACGATGTCGGCGACGAGCGGCTCACGGCGCAGTTCCGCGCCGAGATCGCGCATTGGCTCAAGGGTCGATCGACCCCAGCTAAGTAACCTGCAACGCCGCTTCCCGCTCGCGGGGGGCGGCAACGCGAGGACATATCGATGACTCACGAAACGATCGTCGCGCCGCTCGATGTCGCCGCGATCCGCGCCGACTTCCCGGCATTGGCGCTGAAGCCCTACGGCAAGCCGCTCGTCTATCTGGACAACGCGGCCTCGTCGCAGAAGCCGCGGCAGGTCGTCGAGCGCATGAACCAGGCGACGTATTACGAATACGCCAATGTGCATCGTGGGCTGCACTACCTCGCCAACGCCGCCACCGACAACTTCGAGGCCGCGCGCGAAAGCGTGCGCTCGTTCCTCAACGCCGCCTCGCTCGAGGAGATCGTCTTCACCAAATCGGCGACGGAATCGATCAACATCGTCGCCCGCAGCTTCGGGGCCGAGCACATCGGGGAGGGCGACGAGATCCTCCTGACGATCCTCGAGCACCACGCCAACATCGTGCCCTGGCACTTCCTGCGCGAGAGCAAGGGTGCCGTGCTGAAGTGGGTCGACTGCGACGACGACGGGGTGATCACCGCCGAGGACATCGCCCGCGCGATCACGCCTCGGACGAAGATCATCGCCGTGACGCAGATGTCGAACGTCACCGGCACGGTGCTCCCCATCAAGGAGATCGTCACGCTGGCGCACGAGCGCGGCATCCCCGTGCTCGTCGACGGCTCGCAGGGCGCGGTGCACCTCGAGAACGACGTGCAGGACCACGGCGCCGACTTCTATGTCATGACCGGCCACAAGCTCTATGGACCCACCGGGATCGGCGTTCTCTATGCGCGTAAACCCTGGCTCGAGAAGCTGCCGCCCTTCCTCGGCGGCGGCGAGATGATCGGCGAGGTGACGCAGGACAATGTCACCTACAACGATCCCCCGCATCGCTTCGAGGCCGGCACGCCGCCGATCATCGAGGCCGTCGGGCTCGGCGCGGCGCTCGACTACATGCGCGGCATCGGCCGCGAGAAGATCGCGACCCACGAGAAGGCGCTCGGCGACTACGCCATGGAGCGGCTGGGGCGCATGAACTCGCTGAAGATCTTCGGCAAGGCGCCGGGCAAGGGCGCGATCGTCGCGTTCGAGATGAAGGGCGCGCACGCCCACGACGTCGCCACCATCATCGACCGCTCCGGCGTCGCGGTGCGGGCCGGGACCCATTGCGCCATGCCGCTCCTGAAGCGCTTCGGCGTGACGTCGACCTGCCGCGCGTCCTTCGCGATGTACAACACGATGGAAGAGGTGGATAAGCTCGCCGAGGCCTTGCTCAAGGCCGAGGGGCTGTTCGCCTGAGGTTCGATAGATGACCAGCGACACGATTGAAGTCCTGCCGAATGCGCCGTCGTGGAGCTTCGAGCCGGCGATCGACGAGGCCGAGCGCACGCGCCTGCAGGACGAGATCGTCGCCGCGTTGAAGACGGTCTACGATCCCGAGATTCCTTGCGACATCTTCGAGCTCGGCCTGATCTACAAGATCGCCGTTCCGGAGAATCGCCTCGCCGCCGTCGAGATGACCCTGACGGCGCCCGGTTGCCCGGTCGCCGGCGACATCGTCGCCTCGGTCGAGGAGGCGGTCGGCGGCGTCCAGGGCCTGATGGGCTCGACGGTCGACCTCGTGTTCGATCCGCCGTGGGACCAGGGCCGCATGTCCGACGAGGCGCGCGTCTCGCTCGACATGTTCTGAGCTGTTCAATCCAGTGGCGTACGGGCACGGCGCAGCGGGTCGTGCTCGACGAAGATCATGCGCTTGCGGAACGCCAGCGGGCTTTGTGCCAGCAGCATCGGCTTGAGGGCTTCGATGGTGGTGCCGAACACCGGCTCGTGCAACGTGCGCGCTGGATTGCGGGTCCAAAGTGGGATTTCGAGTCCCCAGCGCCTCGCGAGATGCTCCGCAACGGCGCCGAGATAGGCGTCCATTTTCGGGTCGTCGAGCAGCGGCGGCTCAGGGTCGATCATCGCCTGCCGACGCTGCGGGTTCATGTAGAACGTGTCGAGGAACCCAGCCATGGCGTGCTCGTGCAGGCCGCTACGCGGGCGGCTTGCCGCCGCGACCTCGATCAAGGTATCGGGGCGCTTCACCATCGCTCTCCTTCACCGCGGCCGCGATCAAGCCGGCCGCCGCGACGCGCAATTTCGAACTTACTCTCGCTTCCGGATAATAGCGCGCGGCGAGCGCCACCAGATCGCCCGGCGTTTCGATGCCGACGATTGCGATGAGGTGATCGATGTCGCTGCGGTCCTTCTCGCCGTCGACCCCGCCGATTCTCAACGCCATGAGCTTCATGGCTAGGATGTATTCGGCCGTCGGCACATAGACCCTCACTCCGGGCGAATGCTCGTTGGGATATGTAGCTGTCAGCGCGAGATCATCGGGCGCTTCGACATGAGGGCTGAGGTAGGTCCGCACACCGTCGTTCAGCCAATCGGCGGGCCAGCCTCTCCGTTCGGCGATCTTCGCTGCGATGCGATCGACGAAGGGCTGATCCGTCGCCGCGACGGCATCGATGTCCTGACTCGCTTGCCGAAAATTCGAGACCAGCATGAGGCACGATCCGCCATAGACGGCGAGATCGATGATCTTGCCCGCGGCCGCAGCCTCGACACCGAGGTCGTTGAGGCCCGCGATCAGGTCTTCGCGCGTGAAATGCATTCCGACTCCGATGCTGCAGCATGCAAGCCTTGTAAGGCCGCCGCTCCGAACGCTTCCAGCCTAAGGCAGGCGGGCTTACGCCGGACAACATTTGCGCCCATATTGACATCAGGAACATCAGGAGACCCCGATGGCTCGCCCGCGCTTCTCTGCCATGACGATGACCGACCGCGCCGCCGAGCGGGCCCGCGGGCTGATCGCCGCCGCCGATCGTCCGCTTGTCGGCTTGCGCGTCGGTGTCAAGAACGGCGGCTGCGCCGGCATGAGCTACACGGTGGAGTTCGCCGAAACGAAGAACCCGTTCGACGAGGTCGTCGAGGACAAGGGCGTCACCATCCTGATCGACTCGAAGGCGCTGATGTTCCTGCTCGGGACGCAGCTTGACTACGAGACCACGAAGCTCGCCTCGACCTTCACCTTCAAGAACCCGAACCAGGTGTCGGCCTGCGGCTGCGGGGAATCGGTCTCGATCGTCCCGGCGTCGTCGATGCCGCTCGAGAGCGCGGACGCCTGAGCGACCCGGGCCGTTCGGCGGATATCGCGCCGATCGCCACGGTCCTTTAATCGGCGGCCAAAGCTTTCACGACGGACATTTCCAGGATGCGCTTCTATCTCGTCGCAGCCGTCGCCTCGCTCGGCGGTTTGCTGTTTGGCTTCGACACCGGCGTCATTTCCGGTGCGCTCCTCTACATCAAGCAGGACTACGCACTCAGCGCCTGGATGCAGGGCGTCGTGACGACGGCCGTCCTGATCGGCGCCGTGGGCGGGGCGGCCTTTGGCGGCAGTCTCACCGACCGGTTCGGGCGCAAGCCGATAATTATCGCCATGGCGGCCCTTTTCGCGATCGGCTCGCTGCTCAGCGCCGCCGCGACCGGCGTCGTCATGCTGTTCATCGCCCGCCTCATCCTCGGCGTCGCCATCGGCACGGCCTCCATGCTCACGCCTCTCTACCTGTCCGAGATGGCACCCAAGGAGAAGCGCGGCGCCATCGTCTCGCTGAACCAGCTCTGCATCACGCTGGGCATCCTCATCTCCTACCTCGTCGACTTCGGCTTCGCGAACGTCGTCGGCACATGGCGCTGGATGCTCGGCGTCGGCGCGGTGCCGGGTGTCCTTCTGGGGGTCGGCATGCTGTTCCTGCCGGAAAGTCCCCGCTGGCTCGCCTCCAGGGGACGCTTCGACCAGGCCGCCGACGTGCTGCGGATGATGCGCGGCCGACAGGATGTCGACGAGGAGCTGTCGGGCCTGCACCGGGACATCATCTCCGAGACGAGCGACGTGTCCTTGTCGGCGCTGTTCGCCGCGCCCAAGGCGCGTCTACCCCTGATCGTGGGGATCGGCCTCGCCGTGTTCCAGCAGGTCACCGGCATCAACACGATCATCTACTACGCGCCGAGCATCTTCCAGCAGGCCGGCATGACCTCGCCGCTGCTGCCCACGATCGGCATCGGCGTCGTGAACGTGCTGGCGACGGTGGTCGCGCTGCTGCTGCTCGACCAGGCCGGCCGGCGCAAGCTGCTGCTGGTCGGCCTCGGCATCATGCTGTTCTGCCTGATCGCCATCACCATCGCGCTCTCGACGGGAAGCGCCGACGCCGGCGCCATCACCGCCGTGGCGCTGGCCGCCTATGTCGGTGGCTTCGCCATCGGGCTCGGGCCGATCTTCTGGCTGCTCATCGCCGAGATCTTCCCGCTGGCCTATCGCGGGCGCGGCATGAGCGTGGCCTCGATGGCGAACTGGGGTTCCAACCTCGTCGTCGCGCTGTTCTTCCCCAACCTCATCGTCCTGCTGACGCTCGGCGGCGCCTTCGCGCTCTTCGCCGTGCTCACCGTGGTCGCCTTCGCCTTTGCCTGGAAGTTCGTGCCGGAGACGAGCGGGCGCAGCCTGGAGGACATCGAAGGCGACATGGCCGGCCGCCTGAGCGTGGCGGAGGGACCCGCTACTTGATCGCGTTGTAGGCGGCGAGCGCCCGGTCGCGCGCTTCCTTGTGGTCGAGCATCGGGCGGGGATAGCTCTTGCCCAGCTCGACGCCCGCCTCCTTCAGCTCCGCGGCACCGGCTTCCCAAGGGGCGTGGATTGCTTTCCTGCCGAGCTTGCCCAATTCCGGCACCCAGCGGCGGATGTACTCGCCGTCGGGATCGTAGCGCTCGCCCTGCGTCGTCGGATTGAACACGCGGAAGAACGGCGAGGCATCGGCGCCCGATCCCGCCACCCACTGCCAGTTCATCGTGTTGTTGGCGGGGTCGGCGTCGCAGAGGCAGTCCCAGAACCATTGCTCGCCGACGCGCCAGTCGCAGAGCATGTCCTTGATCAGGAACGACGCGGTGATCATGCGCACCCGGTTGTGCATGTAGCCGGTCTGCCAGAGCTCGCGCATGCCGGCGTCGACCACGGGAAAGCCGGTCTGCCCCTTCTTCCAGGCGTCGAGTTCGGCCGTCTTCGGCGTCCGCCAGGGCATGGCATCGTACTTGTCGTGGAGGTTCGTCTCGGCGACGTCGGGATGGAAGTAGAGGTTGTGGTAGTCGAACTCCCGCCAGGCGATCTCCGAGAGGAAGCTGTCGGCATTCTCGGCGTTGGCCTTGGTCGTCGCCTTGTTGACGGCGGCGACGATCTGGCGGGGCGAGATCTCGCCGAAGCGCAGGTGAGGCGACAGGTGCGACGTGCCGCGCGAGGCGAGCCGGTTGCGTTCCTCGGCGTAGTCTTGCAGCCCGTGCTTGAGGAACTCGCGCAGGCGCACGGCGGCACCGGTCTCGCCCGGGGTCCAGGTGTCGTCCCAGCCCTCCGCCCAGTTCGGCTTGGACGGCAGCAGCCCGAGGCCGTCGAGCGTGCTGCCCTTGGGGGAGGAGGGCGCCTTGGCGCCGTCGACCTTTCCGGGCTTCGGCAGCGTCTCGTCCGGCAAGCCCCTCTTCTTGATACTCTTCCAGTAGGGCGTGTAGACGCCGTAGGGGCCGCCGGTCTTGGTCTCGATCTCCCAGGGCTCGTACAGCAGGCGCCCGTTGAAGCTCTCGACGGCACATCCCTCGGCCTCGGCCGCCTCCGATATCGCCGCGTCGAGCTTCCGCCCGCTCTCGCCGTAGCGATGGTTGAAGACGAGGGCGCCGGCGCCGCACGCTTTCAACAGCTCGGGCACGATGGTGCCGGCGTCGCCATCGTAGACATGCAGTTCGGCGCCGAGCTTCGTCAGCGCCTCGCCGAGCCTCGAAAGGGAATGGTGCAGCCACCAGCGCGAGGCGGCGCCGAGCGCGCGCAGGCCGTTGTCGCGCTCCAGCACGAAGACCGGCAGGATCGGCGCCTTGCGCTGAAGGGCGGCGTGCAGCGCCGGATTGTCGGCGAGGCGAAGATCGTTGCGGAACCAGACGAGCGTCGGACCGTCCGCCTTGCCCTCGCCCTTAGTGCTCGTCTTCGCCATGATCCCGCCCGCCACCGATCCGCCTGCCTAGCGCAAGGCGCGGCTCGCGTCGTCCGGTCACCGCGTCGCGGTGCGTCGGTCAGCTCTTCTTGGCGGTCAGCGGATCGAGGATCTTGGACAGGGTCTGCGGGTTCACCTCGCCGGTGACCTTCGTGCCGTTGACGTAGAAGGTCGGCGTCGCGGTCACGCCGAACTTCTGTCCGCCGCGGTCGCGGACCTCGTTGACCTGGTCGTAGAGCTTCTGATCCTTGAGGCAGGCCTCGAACTTGTCCTTGCTCATGCCGGTCTGCTTGACGACGGATTCGAGCGCTTCGAGCGGCTTGTCGGTGAAGGCCCAGCTCTGCTGCTTGTCGAAGAGCAGGTCGATCACGGCGTTGCGCTTGTCGGCCCCTTCGCAGCGGGCCAGCATGAAGCCGGCGGTGGCGAGCGGATCCAGCGGAAACTCGCGCAGGATGAACTTCACCTTGCCGGTGTCGATATAGTCCTTGAGCAGGGTAGGGTAGGTGGTCTCGTGAAAGTGCGCACAGTGCGTGCAGGTCATCGAGGCGTATTCGATCATCGTCACCGGCGCGTCGGCCTTGCCCAGCGGGACATCCGGCAGCGCCTCGCTGGCCATCAGCTCGCTCTCCGGCATCTTGGCGTTCTGCGCCGATACGGGTCCCGCCACGATCGCCGCGGCCAGGACAGCGGCAAGGGCGAATGGCAAGGCGGTCATCGAGACGGGCTGACGAAGCATCGGATCACCGAAGGAGGGCGCGGGGGAACGGCGCACCATAGGCACTTCGCACGAGGGGGCAAGCAGGGCGAGGTCGCACGACAGAAGGATCGCGCGTGATGACGCTCCGGCTTTGGCTCTGGCTGCGCCCCGTCGTGATCGGGTTTCGCTTCCACCTGGGCGTCTGCTCGGGTATCTCGCGCTTCCTCAGCAGCGGCACGCGTCCGTGTCCAAGGGGGTCGTATGGACAGCTCGGCCGCGTCGGCCGAGCACGATGA
>CAZZWW010000081.1:0-9860 GCA_964657815.1 Vulcanimicrobiota bacterium
GGGTGGCGGATCAGCACGAGGTTGCCGAAGCCCTTGATCTCGCTGCCGGCGTAGGCGACCGTTCCGGCCTCCGCCGCCTTGACCGAGGTGCCCTCCGGCACCGCGATGTTGATGCCGTCGTTGCCGCCGGACTTGAAGCCCTGGATGATGCGGCCGTGGGCCGGCCAGCGGAACTCGGGATTGCCGCTGCTCGACACCGACGCCTTTTCCGGCTCGCGGGGCAGGCTCGCCGTCGGCTCGGGATCGACCGGCGCCGGGGCAGCCTTGCGGGGCGCCTCCTGCGGTGCGACCTCGGCCTTGGCCATCTTCATCGGCTTCTCGTGCACCGCCTCGGCCTTGGCCAGCTTCTTCGCGACCTTGCTGTTGTCGGCGGCGTCGGCTTGCGCCTTGTGTGTCTCGAGCTTGGCCAGCGCCTTCTCCCGGCCGTGACCCTTCTCGTCCTTGGCGAGCTTGGCCGGCTGCGCGCCCTTCGCCCAGTGCATCTTGTCGTGCTTCGCCTCCTCGGCGCGGGCAAGCTTCGCCTCGCGCTCGGCCTTCTCGTATTTCGCGAGCTTGGCGTCGCGCTCGGCCTCGCGGCGCGCCATCTTGTCGTCGGGCTTGCTCTCGTGCTTGGCGAGCAGCTTCTGGCGCGAGGAGTGATCGTGCTGCACCGGCTCGTGGCGGACCGGCTCGGCCTGTGCGACCCGCGAGGGCGCGCCGCCGCCGGCGTTGTAGACCGGGATCACGACGCGGGTGCCGGGACGGATCTCGGAGGCCGAGGCGAGGTCGTTGGCGTGCAGCAGGGCGTCGGTCGGCACGTTGTAGCGCTCGCCGAGCACCTTGGCCGTGTCGCCGTTGGCCGCGATGACGGCCATGCCGCCTTCCGCGGTCCAGGAGCCGTGGCCCGCCGGCGCCGCGATGGAGGCGGTGCGCTCGGTGCGCGGCGCGCGGTAGTCCGAGGCGAGCCGCGGGCTCTGGTGCACCGGCGCCTCGTAGGAGGCGACGCGTCGTGGAGGCATGTCGGACGGCGGCATCAGCGACTGCGAGCGCACGGGGCTACGCGGGCTGTACGGAGCCGGGGGCGCCATGTCGTAGTTGGAGGGGACCGGCGCATTGGACGCCGACTTGAAAGGATTGCTCAGCGGATCGCCGAGGAAGCGGCTCGAATCGGCGCAGCCCGCGAGAAGGGCGGCCGCCAAGCCGGCAAAGGCGAAGCGCACGATGGAACGCGCACCAACAACGTGGGGAACCTGGCACATGACGCAACCTACAACGCGGGCCTCAGTCCTTGCATTAGTGATGGTCCCAGTTAAGGCGAGGTTTAAGATGAACGTCTGCTCATCGAAAAGCCGCGAATGTAAACCTTAAGCATCGTTAAGTCTCTTCGAAGCAACAATGTATTCGTTCGTGTCGAGCGGTAGGCGCGGCCATGCTCTCGTCGCGGATCCTGCGCGCCTTGCCGGTTTCCGCCGCTTGCGTCGTGCCGCCCGGTTCCCACATGATGAACGAGACAACACGGGTCGCGCCGATGCGGGCGAACCGTAGCCCCGGGCTCATGACACGATGAGAGATCCTTACACGGTGCTTGGCGTCGCGAAGACCGCCGGCCCAGACGACATCAAGAAGGCGTATCGACGCCTCGCCAAGACCTATCATCCCGACCAGAGCAAGGACCCCAAGGCGAAGGACAAATTCGCCGAAGTCGGCTCGGCCTACGAGATCCTCGGCGACGACAAGAAGCGTGGGCAGTTCGATCGCGGCGAGATCGATGCCGAGGGCAAGCCCAAGTTCACCGGCTTCGACGGGTTCGGCTCGGGCGCCGGCGCGGGTGGCGCGCGCGAAGGATTCGAGTTCAACTTCGGGGGTGGCGGCCGCCCCGGTCGGCCGGGCGGCTTCGATGCCGCCGACATCTTCTCCGACTTGTTCAGCGGCGGAGGACGGGGAGGACGCTCCGGCGGCTTCGGCGGGCGCACCTCCACGCCGATCCGAGGCGAGGACGTGCAGGCTGTCGTCACAGTGTCGCTCGCCGACTCCGTGCACGGTGCGACTGCTCGCGTCAGTCTGCCGACCGGCCGCAACCTCGAGGTGTCGGTGCCGGGCGGCATCGAGGACGGCAAGCAGATCCGCCTCAAAGGGCAGGGACAGCCCGGCATCAACGGCGGCTCGACCGGCGACGCCCTCGTCACCGTGCGGATCGTGAGCCATCCGCATTTCCGTGTCGACGGCTCAGACCTGCGCCTCGATTTGCCGATCACGCTCTACGAGGCGGTGCTCGGAGCCAAGGTCAACGTGCCGACGCTCGAGGGGCACGTCGAGATGAGCCTGCCGGCGACCAGCGGCGGCCGCGTGCTACGGCTGCGCGGCAAAGGCATGGTCAAGCCCGGCGGTGGTCGCGGCGATCTGCTGGTGGCCTTGCGCATCGTGCTGCCGGAGGATGCCGCGACATCGCTCGGCGACGCGGCGCGAGCCATGCAGGACAAGACGCCCTACGAACCGCGCAAGACGCTGGGCTAGAGCCGATCCCTACTTGAACCGGCCGGGCTGGTTGACGGTCGGCGTCACCTCCAGTCCGGTCACGATCATCGTGCAGGGCTCGCTGCCGACGGTGCCGGAGAGGTGGCCCTTGCGGCCGTCGCGCTCCTTCGTGTGCTGGTCCTCGCCCATCATGATCTCGCCCGGACCCATCTCGACGCGCGTGCCGTCCATGGTCTCGACGAACCAGCGGCCGGTGCAGACCGTGATCCACTGCGGCCTGGGGTTCTCGTGCCACTCGCCGACCCAGCCCACCGGCAGCACGGTGAAGGTGACGCCGGCCTCGCTCTTGTCCATCTTGTCGTTCCACTGCGGCGCGGTCTGCGGATCCACGCCCTTCAGCTCAAACCGAGACAGCTCGAAGCGCTCCTGCCGGCTGACGCCGTCGCCATCGGTGTAGACGTGCCAATACGGCATCGTCGGCTGGGGTCCGCTTTCGGCCATAAGCTCGTTTTCTCGCCAGGGGTGGGTGCGCAACGGCAAAGCGGCGGAGCGGCTCCGCGCGCAAGTTGCGGGGGCGGCATTCATGCAAAAGGCGCCGACGATCTGTCGCCGACGCCCGATGCTCGTCGTGCCGACGTGGTCAGATCGCGGTCGACTGCGTGTTGCGCATGATGAAATGGTAGATCGCGAGGAGGACGAGGGCGCCGACGATGCCGCTCAGGAAGAGGCCGCCCTCGCTGCTGTCGCTGATCCAGCCGATCCTCTCGGCGATAAAGTTGGCGACGATAGACCCGACGATGCCGAGCACGGTGGTCATGATGAAGCCGCTCGGGTTGTTGGGGCCGGGCAGCAGAAACTTTGCGATCAGGCCGGCGATGAAGCCGATGACGATGACGGTGATCCAGTGGAAAAGCATGGCGGGCGCTCTGTGGTGTTCTCGCAGAACGCGGTTCCATCGCGGCGGTTGCGCGCGTCACGCCCGCGTCGAGATCGGATGGTGTCCGACCCCGTTCAGCGTCGTCGCCGTGCAGCGATCGGGGTCCCCCGTCATCGCGATGTCGCGTGGAAAGCCCGGGGCCAGGTGAAAGTGGTTGTCGGCGAAGGTCGCTCCGGGTCCCGCGAGCCGTACCGATTGCGCCAGCCTACGCGTCGTCAGCGTCACGCACCAGCCGTCGCCATCGCGCTTGGCCGTCGCCTCCAGGCCCAGATCGTCGCGGCACGCGTGGCTGCGGCCGAGCGGGAAATGAAAGGCGTCGGCCAGCACGATGCCGGTGGCGGCATCCGCCAGACGCGCCACGGTGACGTCGTGCGAGGGCTCGCCGAAGCGGAAAGCGTAGGTGGTGTCGAAGAAGCCGCCCCACAGCGTCGTGGCGGCGAGGGCGATCGTCGAGCGGGGCGCCAGCACGAGTTCGGTGGCGGCGTGCATCACCGGTGTCTCGCCCTCGCGCAGGCACGTGAGGGTGAGCGTGACCGCGCGCTCCGTGGCGGCCTCGTTGAAGAGCGACACCTTGAGCCCGTTCAGGTTCTCGTCGGTCAGAACCAATCCGCAGGGCCGAAAGGCGCGCCTCAGGCCGTAGTAGGCCGCCTTCGGCGCGCCGGCGGAATCGATCACGCCCCAGCCGGCGCCGGGGAAGAGGTCGCGCAGCCACCACACCAGCGCGCCGCGCGTGACCGAGCCCTCGCGCCGCCATTCCGCGTAGGTCGCCTCCATCACCTCGGCGCTCGTCGCCCGTGCATAGGCCAGGAAGCGCTCGGGGTCGTCGCGGCGCAGCGCGGCGACATCGACCCCGTAGAGCGCCTCGGTGTAATGGTTGCGGATGCCCTCGAACGCCCAGACCGCGCCGACGTCGTGGGCGAAGCGCTCGGTGTATTTCGGCTGCACGGTCGCCGGCGCGTCCGGCTCCAGCGCCACCGGGCGGTCGGGCACGTTGGCGAAGCCGAGGCTCTCGGCCGAGAAGCGCACCTGCGCGCGGCGCGCCTCCTCGATCGGGCGGCGGTGGGCGCTGACGCCGTAATAATGGCTGATGCCGACATCCGCCTGGAAGGGCATGGCGCCGCCCCAGGGTGAATGGGCCACGTAGGGCACGTCGGGGCGCAGCGCGGCGCAGGCTGCGGGCAGCACGTCGTCGAAGAGCGCATTGGACCAGAGCGCCGTCGGCATGCCGAGCATGGACGCCTGCTGCGCCACCTCGCTGGCGCCGCAGAGCACGGCCAGCGACGGCGAGCCCTGCGTGTGCTTCAGGAAATGCCGGGCCTCGGCGTCGACGGAGGCGCGGAAGGCCGGGTCGCTGGCTGGGTAGTCGAAGTTCGAGAAGGCGAAATCCTGCCAGACGAGGAGGCCGAACTCGTCGCAGAGCGCGTGAAAGGCGTCGCCCTCGTACCCCATCGTGCCGCCGACGCGGATCATGTTCATGCCGGCGTCGCGGGCGAGCAGGAGCAGGGGCTGGTAGGCCTCACGCGAAGAGGGCAGGGCGACGATGTCGGCGTTCGTCCAGCAGGCGCCGCGGCAGAAGACCGGCACGTCGTTGACGACGAGGCCGAAGCCCTGACCGTCGGCGTCGCGGTCGATGGCGATCGTGCGGAAGCCGACGTTTCCCAGCGCGAAGGTCTCGGCGCCCGACGTGACGGAGACCGGATAGAGCGCCGGCTCGCCGTGGGTGTGCGGCCACCAGCGCCGCACGTCGGGGATCTCGACGCGCCCCCGCAGGAGGCCGTCACCCTCGTCGACGAGCACGAAATCGATGTCGCCGCAGCGCGCCGTCACCCAGCCGTTCACCGGCCGCGACAGGTGCAAGGTGACGTCGAGCAGGCCGTCGCCGTCGCGGTCGAAGCGCGCGCTGAGACTGCGCTCGACGATGCGCAGCGTGTCGGCGGCCTCGACGCAGACGCCGCGCCATGGCCCCACGGCGTGCACCGGCGGTCCCCAGCCGGGGATGTGGCCGAGCAGCAGCGTCCGCACGAAGCGCAGCGACGGCGGCCGGACCAGGCGCGGGCGCCAACGGGCGCGGCCTTTCCTGCCGGCGCAGTGAGCGTCGAGCGAGCGGAACGCGATGACGAGGTCGTGCCGGCCGGTGAGATCGAGCGCGACCTCGTGGGCGAGGAACATGGTGTCGGAGGCGAGCACGCGCGCGCCGTCGAGGAAAACCTCGGCGATCGTGGCGAGCCCCTCGAAGCGCAGCACAGCCGCGCCGTCGCCTTCCAGGATCGTGCGGTACCACCAGTCCGCGGCATCGAAGTCGACGGCATCGTCGGGCTGCCAGCGGCCTGCGGCCTGCAGCGCCATGCCGACCGTGCCGGGCACGGGGGCCGGCAGCCACTCCGCGGAAGCCGCGCCCAGATCGCCGGGTTGCGTGATCTTCCCTGGTTCCGCTCGAAGCATCAGCCAGGGCCCGAGCCGGGGCGCTGTCATCGGGTCGCTCGCGAAGGTCCACGCCGTCCGTCGTTCCGGGGCGCCGAAGGCGAGCCCGGGATCCACGACAACGTCGTTGCCGAACGAGGTGGCGGCGGTGCTGCTGATGTCAGGACGCGCGTCGTCATGGGTTCCGGGCTCTCGCCTCCGGCTCGCCCCGGAAAGACGAGCGTTGTGGCCGATGCTATCGGCTCCGGCATAGCCTCAAAGCGGCGTCCCGAACATCCGCTCCAGCAACGACTTGTCGGACGGCGGCTTCGGGCCGCGGCCCGATGGAGCCGGCACGTCGTTCGGCGGCAGGTCGTCACCGCGGGCCTGGCGCGTGGCGTTCGGGACCGGATGCCGGATCGAGGCCTGCGATTCGCGATCGTCGTACGAATCGGGTTTTCGCGCAGGCGCAACCGCCACGGTAGGCGTGGGGCGGCCGCCGAGGTCGGGCAGGGGGATGCCGAACAGCGAGCTCGGCAGGTTCGCGGTGGCCGCCGGCGCCGAGGGCAACGCCACCGGCGCGCCGTGCGCGGTGCCGCCCGGCAGCGGCGTGGGCGATTGCCCGGCCATCGCCACCTTCATGAAGCGCGACCAGATCTCCACCGGGAGGCTGCCGCCGGAGGCCTTCTTCGTGGGAGAGGAATCGTCGTTGCCGAGCCAGATGCCGGTGGTCAGCCGGCTCGTGTAGCCGATGAACCAGGCGTCGCGGTAATCCTGGCTCGTGCCGGTCTTGCCTGCCGCCTGCCAGCCCGGCAGCTCGCCCTTGCGCGCCGTGCCGGTCAGCAGCGTCTCGGTCATCATCGTGTTCATCATCGCGACGTCGCGGGCGGCGACGACGCGGCCGTTGTTGCCGCCGCGGCGCTGGTAGAGCAACTGCCCCGCCGCCGTCTTCACCCGCGAGATGATGTGCGGCTGCACGCCGATGCCACCGTTGGCGAAGGGCACGTAGGCCGTCACCATCTCCAGCGGCGAGACCTCCGACGTGCCGAGCGCGATCGAGGCGTTGGGCTGCAGCTCCGAGCCGATGCCGAGCCGGTGCGCGGTGGCCACGACCGCCCGCGGCCCGGCTTCGAGGCACACGCGGACCGCCACGGTGTTCAGCGACATCGAGAGCGCCTTGGTCAGCGTCACCGGGCCGAGGTACTCGTGGGAATAATTCTCCGGCTTCCAGCCGCGCACGTTGATCGGCGCGTCGTCGCGCACCGTCTCGGGCGTCAGGCCCTTCTCGACCCCGGTGAGATAGACGAACGGCTTGAACGCCGATCCGGGCTGGCGCTTGGCCGCCACCGCACGGTCGAACTGGCTGGCGGCGTAGTCGCGTCCGCCGATCAGCACGCGGATCCCGCCGTCGGGGTCCATCGCCACGACCGCGCCCTGGCTGACGCCGAACTTGCCGCCCTTGCGGGCGAGCTCCTCGTCGAGCGCCCGCTCGCCCTCGGCCTGTAGCGACCGGTCGATCGTCGACTGCACCACGATGTCCTCGTCGGGAGCGCCGACGACGTCGTCGAGCGTGTCCACGACGTAGTCGGCGGCGTAGTTCAGCGAGCCCGAGCCCGGCGCGTGGACCACGTGCGCCGGGTCGGCGAGCGCCAGCTTGGCCTGTCCCTCGGTGATGTAGTGCTCGTCGCGCATCGCGCTCACGACCTGCGCCGCGCGGTCGATCGCGGCTTCCGGGTTGCGGTTGGGGGCGAGCTTGGTCGGCGCCTTCATCAGGCCGGCGAGCATCGCCGCCTGCTGCACCGTGACGTTGCGGGCATCGGTGTTGAAGTACTTGTGCGCCGCCGCCTCCACGCCGAAGGCGCCCGAGCCGAAATAGACCCGGTTGAGATAGAGTTCGAGGATCTGGTCCTTGGTGAACTTGTGCTCCAGCCACACCGCCAGGATCGCCTCCTGGATCTTGCGGTGGATGGTGCGCTCCTGCGTCAGGAAGATGTTCTTGGCGAGCTGCTGCGTCAGCGTCGAGCCGCCCTGCATGGAACGGTGCAGCACGAAGTCGGAGAAGACCGCGCGGGCGATGCCGATCGGATCGACCCCGTAGTGCGAATAGAAGCGCCGGTCCTCGATGGCCACGAAGGCCTGCGGCAGGTAGCGCGGCAGCTCCTTGATCTTGACCGAGGCGCCCCCGGTGTCGCCGCGGTTGGCGATGAGCGTTCCGTCGGCGGCGAGGATGGCGATGTTGGGCGGCCGTTTGGGCACGGCGATCTGATCGATCGGCGGCAGCCTGGATGCCTCGTAGGCAATGACCGCGGCACCGGCGATGCCGCCCCAGATCCCGAGCACCAGCCCGGTGCGGATCAGCGCGCCAACGAGCGAGCGCCCGCGGCGGCGCTTGCGGCGGGCGCGGCTCTTCTCGCGCTTGTCGCGGCGGGTCTCGCGATGACGCTGGCGCGTGGCGGCGCGGCGCTCGACGCGCTCCTCCTCGTCGTAGTCGCGATCGAAGCTCGGCTCCCGCCGTCCCGACCCGCCGCCCCTCGCCATGCCTCGCCCCGACCTGCCGTGCCACGCTAGGCTGGCGGCTTTAAGGACGCGTAAAGTGCCGGATGTGGCGCCGAACCCTTGCCATGTTGCGGTGAAAGCGTGCCTAGCGGTTCATCCCGCCGTCCCGGAGCCTCCTCGTTGCCTGCAGCCGTTCGCGTCGTCGCCCTCGGCATGCTGGTCGCGATCCTCGCCGTGCTCGGCATCGAGGCGGCGACAGCGCAGGAAGGCGGCAATCCCAAGCGGCTGGCGCTGGTGATCGGCGAGGCCGCGTATCCGCAGGCGCGGCTGCCGACGGCCGACGCCGATGCCGGCCTGATGGCGACGTCCCTCGCGCAGGCCGGCTTCGCCGTCACGGCGCTCGCCGATGCCGACGCCGCGCTGCTGCGCCGGACGATCGTCGACTTCGCTGCCAAGGCGCGTGGGGCCGGCCCGGCCGTCGTGCTCGCGGTCTACATCTCGGGCTACGGCCTGCAATACGCCGGCGAGAACTGGCTGGTGCCGGTCGGTGCGCGGATCGACGGCGATGCCGAGGTGCCCCAGGCCGCCGTGCGTCTCGCCGAGCTCTCGGGTCCGCTCGAAGCCATCCCGGCGGCGACACGGCTGTTCCTGTTCGACATCGCTCGCGAAACACCGTTCGCGCGCAAGGGCCAGCTGCTGGCCGCGGGCCTGGCGCTCGCCGACGCGCCGGTGGGCAGCATCTACGCCTATAACACCGCGCCTGGTGGGGTCGCGCCAGCCGACGTCCCTCCCTACGGAAGCTACGCCCGCGCGCTCGCCGAGGCGATGCAGGCGCCCGGCCTGACCATCGGCGAGGTGCTGCGTCGCGTGCGCCTGCGCGTCGGCGAGCGCACCGACGGGGCCGCCGTTCCCTTCGACGACGGCTCGGGCGATCCCGGCTTCGCGTTCTTCCCCGGCCCGAGAGTCGACGCTGCGCCGCTCGCCGCCATCTCCGGCCTCGCACCGCCCGTCGCCTACTCGACGGCCGTCGCCCGCGACACCCTGCCGGGCTACGCCGATTTCGTCGCCGCCTTTCCGCGCGATCCGCTCGTCGGGCGCGTCCGCGCGATGGCGGCGGCGCGGCGCGAGGCGCTGTTCTGGAGCGAGGCGGTGCGCGCCAACACGCCCCGCGCCTACTGGACCTACCAGCGCCGCTATCCGCGCGGGCCGCATCTCGTCGACGTGCGGCGGCAGCTGTTCGCCCTCCACGGCGCGCTGGAGCCTCCGCCGCGCTTCGACATCGTGCCGTTCGAGGGCCTGCCGCCGCCGCCGCCCGAGGAGATCGCCGCGCTGGAGCATCTCACCTTCGCCGACGTCGATGGGCCGGTGATTCCGTCGCCGCCCGCGAGCCTGCTGCCACCGCCGCGCAGCGCGTTCTTCGACACGCTGCCGCCACCGCCGCTCGCTCCCGCCGGCTCTCTGCCCCTGCCGTTGCCCGTGCCCCCGCCCGCCGGCCAGGGCCTTCCGCCGGGAGCCATCGAACAGGCTGCCGTGCCCGGCGGCCTGCTGGTCGCGACCTTGGCCGGCGGCCGCG
>CAZZWW010000082.1:0-9826 GCA_964657815.1 Vulcanimicrobiota bacterium
CGCCGCCGCCGCCACGTCCAACACCTGCCAGACCTGCTGCAAGCGTATCGTCGTCATCTCGAAAACAGCGTCGCCCCAGGCGGCCAAGCACATCGACGATGCCCAAGCGGCCGGCCAGCCGAGCACGCTGACGCTCGATCGGCCGGGGACCGCCGCGCGGCGCGCCGCGTCGCTCAGAGGGATCGCCACCGCGCCGGGGATGGACCGCGACGAATATCCGCCGGCCACCTTCGCCGAGGGTGGCGCCGGCTCGAGCGTCCGTCTTATACCTAGCTCCGACAATCGGAGCGCCGGCGGCCAGCTCGGCGCCCAGCTCGCCGGCGCGACCGAGGGCTGCAAAGTCACCATCATGACAGGTCCCTGACGATGCTCGCAGACTTCACCTTGACCGTGCTCTACACCCAGGTCGTGGTCCACGTCGCCGGCCTGGATCGACCGGGCCTTCTCTGGACCGACGACCACGTGGCCCAGGGCTTCGCCTGGGCCGAGGGCATCGCGAGCTTCGGGGTGCCCGACCACGACGGCGAGTGCGAGCTGCAGGTCGAGACGGCGGAGGCCGTGAGCGTCGATCCCCAGGCTCTCTGGGCACTGCGCGTCCCGTTCCGCGTCCCGTCGACGACGCCGCTCCAGATTGGAACGATCACCGACATGCGGCCCGTGACGGTGCCGCCGCATGAGTACAGCCTCGTCTTCCAGGCCTTCGCGGGCCGTACCGAGGCGATCGCCTACATCCTGCGCATGAGCTTCGCGAAGGACGCCCATCCCGACTTCGAAATTTTGAAGAAAGGCGACGGCTTGACCACCGACAAGGTGCTGCGGCGCGACGCGGAACACGGGTGATGGCGACCGACGCGGCGGCGCAGGCGACGAGCGATCTTCCGCAGGGCGTCCCGCCGCGATCCATCGCGACCCCGCGCCTTCTTCTCCGCCCGGTGGTCTACGACGACGCGTCCGCCCTCCACGCCCTGCTGTCGGACCCCGAAGCGTGCCGCTTCTCGCCACATCCACCGCTCCAGTCCGAGGCCGCGATGCGCTGGCTCATCGTCGCCTGGCACGAACAGCGGGCGCAGGGCCTCGACAGCTTCGTCATCGCCTCGCTCCACCGGCCGGGCGAGCTCCTCGGCCTGGTGCAGGTGCGCCGGGACGGCGAACTCGGCGGCATGATCGCGCCGCGGCACGCCGGCCTCGGCTTGGGTCCGGAGGCGATCGAGGCCGTCGCATCCCGGCTCGACCTGCCCGAACTCTGGACGATCATCGACGCCGACCACGAGGCCCTCGCCAAGGTGCTCCTGCGATCCGGCTTCGTCGCCGAGCGCCGCCTGGCCGCGCACCGCGTCCACCCACTCCTCGGCCAGGCGAAGCGCGACTGTATCTTGTACCGAAGGCACTCCGGCGAGAGGAACTCTGCGGTCCGGCGCACTTAGCCGCTTACGAAATGAAGGCGCGCGCGGGGCGCGCCTCATCTGTTGCCCCCTCCGACGATCCGTGTTCACTGCCGCCACCTTCGCCCAGCACCACGGATCCATGACCACCGAACGCTACAACGCACGCGAGGCGGAGCCGCACTGGCAGCGGGTCTGGGAGGAGCGCGGACTCTTCGCGACCGGCAACGAGCCCAGCCAGAAGCCGAAATACTACGTGCTGGAGATGTTCCCCTACCCGTCGGGGCGCATCCACATGGGCCACGTGCGCAACTACGCGATGGGCGACGTGGTGGCGCGCTACAAGCGGGCGCGCGGCTTCGACGTGCTGCACCCGATGGGCTGGGATGCCTTCGGCCTGCCGGCGGAGAACGCGGCGCGCGAGCAGGGCTCCTCGCCCGGCGCCTGGACCTACAGGAACATCGCGACGATGCGGGCGCAGCTCAAAAGCATGGGGCTGTCGCTCGACTGGTCGCGCGAGGTCGCCACGTGCGATCCCTCCTATTACAAGCACCAGCAGCGGCTGTTCCTCGACTTCCTCGCCGCCGGCCTGGTCGACCGCAAGCAGGCCAAGGTGAACTGGGATCCGGTCGACATGACCGTGCTCGCCAACGAGCAGGTCATCGACGGCCGGGGATGGCGATCCGGCGCGGTCGTCGAGCAGCGCGAGCTGACGCAATGGTTCCTGCGCATCGGCCTCTTCGCCGAGGACCTGCTGGCCGGGCTCGACACGCTCGAGCGCTGGCCGGAGAAGGTGCGCGTGATGCAGCGCAACTGGATCGGACGCTCCGAGGGCCTCAAGGTGCGCTTCGCCCTCGAGGACGAGACGGTTCCGTTCCACGACGTGGAGGTCTACACGACGCGGCCGGACACGCTGTTCGGCGCCAAGTTCCTGGCCGTCGCCGCCGACCACCCGCTCGCCGCCGCCCGCGCCGAGACCGACCCGGAGCTCGCCGCCTTCATCGCCGAGATCCGCGCGCTCGGCACCTCGGTGGCGGCGATCGAGACGGCGGAGAAGCGGGGCCACGACACCGGCCTGACCGTCACCCACCCGCTCGATCCGGCCTGGCACCTGCCGGTCTACGTCGCCAATTTCGTGCTGATGGACTACGGCACCGGCGCCATCTTCGGCTGCCCGGCCCACGACCAGCGCGACCTCGATTTTTCGCGGAAGTACGGGCTCGGCGCAACGCCGGTGGTGTGTCCGCCCGATGTCGATCCGGCGACGTTCCGCATCGAGGACAAGGCCTTCGACGGTGACGGCCGCATGATCAACTCGGCGTTCCTCGACGGGATGAGCGTGCCCGAGGCCAAGGCGGCGGTGGCGGCGCGCCTTGAGGAAGAGACTCTCGGCAACGCGCCGGTGGCACAGCGCCAGGTCAACTTCCGCCTGCGCGACTGGGGCATCTCGCGCCAACGCTATTGGGGCTGCCCCATCCCCGTCGTGCATTGCGCGACCTGCGGCGTGGTGCCGGTGCCGGTCGCCGACCTGCCGGTGGTGCTGCCCGACGACGTCAGCTTCGACCAGCCGGGCAACCCGCTCGACCGCCACCCGACGTGGCGCGACGTGCCCTGCCCCGCCTGCGGCACGCCGGCCCGGCGCGAGACCGACACGATGGACACGTTCGTCGATTCCTCCTGGTACTTCCTGCGCTTCACCGATCCGTGGAACGCCACCGATCCGACGTCGCCCGAGGCTGTGGCGCGCTGGATGCCGGTGGACCAGTACATCGGCGGCATCGAGCACGCGATCCTGCATCTGCTCTACGCCCGCTTCTTCACCCGTGCCATGGCGGCGACCGGGCATGCGGCGGAGGTCAAAGAGCCTTTCGCCGGACTCTTCACCCAGGGCATGGTCAACCACGAAACCTACAAGGATGCCGCCGGCCAATGGCTGCCGCCGTCCGAGCTGCGCTTCGAGGGGCCGCCGGAGGCGCGCCGCGCCTACAAGATCGCGGACGGCTCCGAGGTCGTCATCGGCTCCGTCGAGAAGATGTCGAAGTCGAAGCGCAACGTCGTCGACCCCGACGAGATCATCCAGAGCTTCGGGGCCGACACGGCGCGCTGGTTCATGCTCTCGGACTCGCCGCCGGAGCGCGACGTGCAATGGACCGAGGAGGGCGTGCAGGCCCGCGCGCAATTCGTGCAGCGGCTGTGGCGGCTCGTCCACGAGCTCGCCGGGGTCTCCGCGCCGGTCGGCACGGCGGCCCCGGCCACCCTCGGCAAGGACGCCGCCGCGCTGCGCAAGGCGACCCACGAAGCGCTGCTGCAGCTCGGCGACGACATCGAGGCGCTGCACTTCAACAGCGCCGTCGCCCGCATCTACACGCTGGCCAAGAAGCTCTCCGAGGCGATCGGCGCCATCGAGACGCCGGACGTCGGCGCCGACCTCCGCTTCGCCTTCCGCGAGGCGGCCGACGTGCTGGTGCAGCTCTTCGCACCGATGATGCCGCATCTCGCCGAGAGTTGCTGGAAAGCCATCGGTCACGAGGAACTGGTGGCGCTCAGCCCCTGGCCGGTCGGCGACCCGTCGCTCGTTAAGGAAGATGTGCTAGTCCTGCCCGTGCAGGTCAACGGCAAGAAGCGGGCGGACGTGAGCGTAGCCCTCGCGGCGAGCAACGCGGAGATCGAGGCGGCGACGCTGGCGCTCGACGCGGTGCAGCGCGCGCTGGAGGGGCGCCCGGTGAAGAAGTTCATCGTGGTGCCGAAGAGGATCGTCAATGTGGTGGTCTAGGGTGGTGGCGTCATTGCGAGCCGACGGCGAAGCAACCCAGGAGCCGCGGGTGGCAGCGTCTGGTCTTGTTCCCCCGAGGCTCCTGGGTTGCTTCGCTCCGCTCACAATGACGATCGCCCTGCCCCTCGCGCTCGGCGGCTGCCTCGCGCCGATGTACGGCCAGTTCGCCGAGGGCGGCCCCGGCCTGCAGACCGAGCTGCAGGGGATCGCGATCGAGCCGATCCCCGACCGCATCGGCCACTACCTCGGCGACGACCTCGTCTTCGCGCTGAACGGCACGGGATCGCACCCGACGCCCAAGTACCGCCTCTTCGTGACCCTGAACGAGGGCGTGCAGACCCCCCTGATCGACACTGTGTCGGGCCGCGCCAGCTCGGCCACGGTGGTGATCAACGCCGTCTACAAGCTCGAGGATTTCGTCACCGGCCTGCCGGTCACGCAAGGCACGGCCTTCGTCTTCAAGAGCTACGACCGCACCAGCGAGCGCTTCTCCAACATCCGCGCCGCGCGCGACGCCGAGATCCGCGACGCCAAGGAGCTGTCCGAGCAGCTGCGCCTGCGGCTGTCCGCAGCGCTGAGCGAGCGGCGGCAGGGACACGGGTGAGCGATCGTAGGCTTGCGATGGTGCAGCGCGCTATGACGATGGATGACTCGCGTTCACAGCTTCACGAACGCGCTGTCGATCTGGGTCTACACGGATCATATGCCGCCGCAGTTCCACATACCCTCGCCGAACAGCAGCGCTCTCGTCGACCTGCGGACGCTGGAGGTCATGCGGGCAGCTGCGATCGCAAGGAGCTGGCGGTCGTTCTGGATTGGGCCTGCCGGCCGGAGAACAGACGCCTGCTCGACGCGGAATGGAACCGGCTTAATGCGAGGGACTGACGGGTCCTCCACCTTCTCTGTCGGAGAGCCGCTCCCAAACATCGCGGCCGTCGAGGCAAGCGAAGGACTGAGCGTGTCGGTCGCCTGGGCCGACGACACGCGGCCTCGCGCGACCGTCGATCTCGCACCCGATATTCTCACGTTCAAGTCCTACGCGCCCCTGCGCGACGACCCCGAGCTGTTCCGGACGGTGCATGTCATCAACGGCGGCTCCGCTCTGGGATGGGGTGCCGACGATCGAATCGACATGCCCGCCACAGCGATCGAACGGCTCGCCGACGAGGTGATGTCGACCGCCGACTTCCAGGCCTTCCTGAAAAGGACGAACCTGACGCGGGACGCCGCCGCCGCGCAATCGGGATCAGCCGTCGTCTCGTCGGCTACTACGCCTCTGGACAGCCGATCCCACGATACATCGCGCTGGCGTGCTCGTATCTCGAGTCGCGCACCGCCGCTTAGCTCGTCCCCGCCAAAGCCGCTTCAAGTGCCCCCAGCTCCGGCGGCAGCTCGCTTTCGAACTCCAGGTACTCGCCCGTGACCGGGTGCTCGAAGCCGAGCACGGCGGCGTGCAGGGCCTGGCGCGGGCCCAGCGCCTCAAGGGCGGCGCGGGCGGGGTCGGACAGCCGGCTCATCTTCGACTTGAAGCCGCGGGCGTAGAGCGGATCAGCCAGCACGGGGTGGCCGAGGTGGGCCATGTGCACGCGGATCTGGTGGGTGCGGCCGGTCTCGAGGTGGCAGGCGACGCGGCTCGCAACCGGCGCCTCCGCGGGGCCGAACTCGCGCTCCGTCCGCCAGTGCGTGATGGCCGCGCGTCCCCGCTCCTCCGACACCACGGCCATGCGCAGCCGGTCCGTCGAATGGCGGCCGAGCGGCGCGTCGACGCTGCCGAACGGCCGCTCCGGCGTGCCCCAGAGGAAGGCGACGTAGCGGCGCGTCAGCGGCAGGGTGCGGCCGTGGTCGGCGAAGAGGCGGGAGAGGCCATGGTGCGCCGCGTCGGTCTTGGCCACGACCAGCAGGCCGGACGTGTCCTTGTCGAGCCGATGCACGATGCCGGGCCGGCGCACGCCGCCGATACCGCTGAGGCTGTCGCCGCAATGGTGAATCAGCGCGTTGACCAGCGTGCCGGTGCCGTGGCCCGGCGCCGGATGCACGACGAGCCCGGCCGGCTTGTCGATCACGATGAGGTGCGCGTCCTCGTGCACGATCGTCAGCGCGATGTCCTCGCCGCGAGGCTCGGCCTCCTCCGCCGAGGGCACCAGCAGCTCGACCGCCTCGCCGGCCTTCAGCTTGCGGTTTCCGTCGAGCACGACGGCGCCGTCGATCGTCAGGCAGCCGGCCTCGATCAGGCCCTTGGCGCGGGTCCGCGACAGCACCAGGTCCCGCGCCCTGGCGGCGGTGGTCACCGCCACGTCGAGCCGCTGCCCGGCCTCGTCCTCGCCGGCGACGAGCGACATCGTCTCGCCTTCGGAAAGCGCTGTTTCCTCTTGATCGTCCACGGCATGTCCCGGATGAACCCACAGCGCTAGCGAAGGCGCCTCGTCGCCTCAAGGCTCGTCCATGTCCTTTGTCACGCTGTATCGCCGCGTCCTCGCGCTCCTCGCCGGCGAGAAGCGCTCCGTGGTGCTGCTCGTCTCCGGCGCCGTGGCGCTGGTGGTGACCCAGTTCGCCGAGCCGGTGCTGCTGGGGCGCCTGATCAACCTGCTGACGAGCGCGCGGGACGGCCGTGGCCTCACCTTCGCGCAGCTGGCGCCCACGATCGCCGCCTGGATCGGCTTCGCGCTGGCCTCGATCGCAGCGGCGGTGGTGGTGTCGCTCTTCGCCGACCGGCTCGCCCACCGCCGCCGCCTCGCCACCATGGCTTTGTTCTTCGAGCACGCGCTCGACCTGCCGATGAGCTTCCACTCCGCGACCCATTCCGGCCGCTCGCTCAAGATCATGATCGAGAGCTCGAACGCCATGTTCGTGGTCTATCTCAGCCTGTTCCGCGAGAACCTCGCCGCGCTGCTGTCGCTGATCGTCGTGCTGCCGCTGTCATTGTATCTCAACTGGCGGCTCGGCGTGCTGCTCGTCGGCCTCGTCGGCCTGTCCGGCCTCGCCGCGACCTACGTGCGCCGCCGCACCGAGACGCTGCAGAACGAGGTCGAGGAACAGAATTCCGAGCTGGCGGCCCGCGCGTCGGACGTGCTCGGCAACGTGCCGGTGATCCAGAGCTTCACCCGCGTCGGCCACGAGACCAGCGCGATGCGGACCATGAGCCGGGACCTGCTCGACGCGCAGATGCCGGTGCTGTCGTGGTGGGCGATGGCGGTGGTGTTCGGCCGCGCCGCCTCGACGATCACGCTGCTGCTGGTCTTCGTCAGCGGCACGGCGTTCTATCTGCACGGGATCGGCACGATCGGCGGCATCGTCATGTTCATGAGCTTCGCCACCCTGCTGATCGCCCGGCTCGAGCAGCTGGTGAACTTCTCCAACACGCTGTTCCTGCAGGCGTCCAAGATGCGAGACTTCTTCGTCATCCTCGACACGGTGCCTCAGGTCGCGGAGAAGCCCGACGCGCGCGATCCCGGCCGGCTCGAGGGCCGCGTCGCCTTCGAAGGCGTGACCTTCGCATATCCAACCGCCGCGGGACACGCGCCGAAGCCGGCGGTGCGAGACCTCACCTTCGTCGCGGCGCCCGGCGAGACGGTCGCGCTCGTCGGCGCCACCGGCTCGGGCAAGTCGACCACGCTCGGCCTGCTCCACCGCGCCTTCGATCCCGAGGGCGGTCGCATCACCATCGACGGCATCGACATCCGCGACCTGACGCTCGAGGCGCTGCGCCGCAACATCGGCGTCGTGTTCCAGGAGCCGATGCTGTTCGACCGCTCGATCGAGGACAATTTGCGTATCGGCAAGCCGAACGCGACCGGCACCGAGGTGGCGGTCGCGTTGGAGCGAGCCCAGGCCGCCGATTTCGTCGGGCGCTCGGCGCGCGGCCTCGCCACGGCGGTCGGCGAGCGGGGCCGGGCGCTGTCGGGCGGCGAGCGCCAGCGCGTCGCCATCGCGCGCGCCCTGCTCAAGGACCCGCCGATCATGATCTTCGACGAGGCCACGGCGGCGCTCGACGCCGAGACCGAGCGCAAGCTGCAGCGCGCGTTGGCCTCGGCGACGCAGGGGCGCACCACCTTCGTCATCGCCCACCGCCTCGCCACCGTCCGCCATGCCACCCGCATCCTGGTGTTGGACGAGGGCCGCGTGATCGAGAGCGGCAGCTTCGACGAGCTGGTGGCCCGCGACGGCGCCTTCGCCGTGCTGGCCCGGGCGCAGTTCATGGCCGCCGACCGTAGCGAGCAGGACGAAGTCGAGGCGGCGCTTCTCGCGGGGTGAGGCCGGGGAGAAGGACGCGGGCTCCGTGCGCGCCGTCGCGCGTCGCGCAGGAGGATCTACCCCAGAACCGCCGCGCGCCGCGCAAAGCAGCCATGTGTCAATTTTCGTTGTCTCTGTCGAATGGGGGAGGCATGATTGGCACGACGAAAGCAACCCTTTCGTAGCCCTTTCGAGGGCGTTTCCTCCCGTGACTTGGCCGCCGGCGCTCCGCGCTGGCGGCTTTTTTGTTCAGGCTCCGCCGACGAACAACGGCAGCGTGACCTTGAACGTGGCGCCCTCGTTCTGGGTCGAATCGATGGCGAGTCTTCCGCGGTGACGCGCCACGACGTGCTTGACCAGGGCGAGGCCGAGGCCGGTGCCGCCCTTGGCCCGGCTCTGGCCGGCGTCGACGCGGTAGAAGCGCTCCGTCAGGCGCGGGAGGTGCTCGGGGGCGATGCCGATGCCGAAGTCGCGCACGGTCAGCACCGCCTCCGCGCGCCCGCGGCTGACGCCGATGACGACGCGGCGGTCGGCCGCCTCCGAGGCGCCGTACTTGATCGCGTTCTCGATCAGGTTCTCGGCCACCCGCATCAGCTCGTCGCGGTCGCCCGCCACCGCCACCGGCTCGCCGGCCTCGACGGCGAGCGTCACGCCGCTGTCCTGCGCCAGCGGGATCAGCGTGTCGGTGATGTGGCGCACCAGCGCGACGAGGTCGACGCGGCCGCGCGGCTGCAGGTGCAGGTGCTGCTCGACGCGCGAGAGCGACAGCAGGTCGTCGACGAGCCGCGCCATGCGCTGCGCCAACTCGCGCATGATGGTCAGGAACCGGTCGCGCGCCCTGTCGTCCTTGCGCGCCGGACCTTGCAGCGTCTCGATGAAGCCGAGCAGCGAGGCCAGCGGGGTGCGCAGCTCGTGGCTGGCGTTGGCGATGAAGTCGACCCGCATGCGCTCGAACTGCCGCGCCTCCGACACCTCGTGCAGGTAGAGGATCACGATCGGCCCGCAGTCGAGCCCGGCGACGGGCGTGACGCTGACCTCGAACAGCCGCTCGACCGGCACGCGCTCGAGCCAGGTGGCCTGCGTCGTGGCGTCGCCGGCACGGGCCGCGGCGACGGCATCGAGCACGTCGGGCGAGCGCATGTGGCTCGCCAGCGGCACCCCGGCGCGCAGCGTCGGGATCAGCGCCCGGGCCGGCGCGTTGGCGTCGAGGACCCGGTCGTCGGCGCCGACGGCCATCACCGGTTCGGGAATCGCCGCGAGGATCCTGGCGACGACGGCGAGATCGTGCGCCACTGGCGGCGCGTTCGTCTCGACGAGGGGCAGCGAGCGCGGCATGGTCAGCCCCGCGCCGTCGCGGGAACGCTCGCGGCCCCAGCCATGGCCGGGGCGGGCGCGCCGCGCGCGAGCAGCGCCGCGACGGCGTCGCGGGCCTCGCGGGCCA
>CAZZWW010000083.1:0-7791 GCA_964657815.1 Vulcanimicrobiota bacterium
GTTTGGCTTTGATCGGCCCCGTCCTTCCCAATGGCATGCGGCAATCCGGCGCCCGTCTGTCCGGGGCGCCGCAGGCGAGCCCGGCATCCATGACGACGCGGTCGAAAGAGAGGCGAAACGGTGCCGCTCGACCCGGCACCCGCGTTGTCATGGGTCCCGGGTTCTCGCTCCGCTCGGCCCGGGAAGACGACGCGACACCTGCCTCAGCCCGCCATCGCGATCATGTCACGCACCTTGGGATAGACCTCGCCGGTCCAGCGGCGGCCGCTGAACACGCCGTAGTGCCCGACGCCGGTCTGCACGTGGTGCACCTTGCGGTAGGTGCGGACGTTGCGGCAAAGGTCCTGCGCCGCCATCGTCTGGCCGAGGCCGCAGATGTCGTCGCGCTCGCCTTCCACCGTCAGCAGGGCCATCTTGCGGATCGCGCCGGGATCGACCTTGCGGCCGCAGACGACCAACTCGCCCTTGGCCAGCGAATAGTCCTGGAACACCGCGCGGATCGTCTCGAGGTAGAAGTCGGCGGAGAGGTCCATGACGGCGAAGTATTCGTCGTAGAAGTCCCTGCTCTTGGCGTAGGCGGCGTGGTCGCCATCGACGAGCGCGACGGCCATGTCCGCCCAGGCCTTCTTGTGGCGCTCGGGATTCATCGCGACGAAGGCGGCGAGCTGCATGAAGCCCGGGTAGACGCGGCGCCCGGCGCCCTTGTATCCGGCCGGCACCGCGTCGGTGAGCTTGCGCTCGAACCAGTCGATCGGCTTCGAGATGGCGAGCTTGTTGACCTCGGTCGGGCTGCAGCGGGCGTCGATGGGGCCGCCCATGAGGGTCAGGCTGCGGGGCTGCGCCGGATCGTCGTCCTCGGCCATCAAGGCGGCGGCGGCCAGCGCCGGTACCACCGGCTGACAGACGGCGACCACGTGGGTGCCCTCCCCGAGCGCGTGGAGGCAGTTGACGATCTCCTCGACGTAGGTCGAGAGCGAGAACGGGCCGGCCTCCTTGGGCACGTCGCGGACGTTGTGCCAGTCCGTGATGTAGACGTCGTGGTCGATGAGCAGCGTCTGCACCGTGGCGCGGAGCAGGGTGGCGAAATGGCCGGACATCGGCGCCACCACCAGCACGCGCGGCTGCGGACGATCGAGGTCCTTCTTGAAGTGAAGCAGGCTGACGAACGGCGTCGAGGCGACGACCTCCTCCTCGACTGCGACGAGGCGGTTGCCGACGTCGACAGGTTTGATGTGGAACGGCGGACGCTTCTCGCCGACGTGGAGGTCGGCGAAGACGTCGAGCTTGGCGGCGAGCAGGGACTTCGTGCGCGGGATCAGGCTCGGCCAGGGCAGACGCATGGTGGTCGCCATGACGGATGCGAAAGGGCGCATGAGGTCGAACGCGGTCTTCTGAACCTCGTAGGCCTGATAAATCATCCGCGTCCTGCCGGCCTCCACCCGCTGTCTCGCCGGCCGCCCCGGCATGCAACATGCAAGCCATGCGCGGTGCCGGCGGGGCGCGGCAGGCGTGCGAAAGCGTCGGAGCCGGCCGCCGGCTGAGGGAGGTTCTTTTGGCCGAGGCGACGCTGACCATCAGCAGCAAGAACTACTCGTCGTGGTCGCTGCGCGGCTGGCTGCTGATGAAGTTCTCCGGTGTCGACTTCGCCGAGGACGTGCTGCCCATGACCGATGTGGCGTCCCGCGCCGAGCTCCTGATCCTGTCGCCCTCGATGCTGGTGCCGTGTCTGCGCCATGAGGGCCGCACGATCTGGAACAACCTCGCCATCGGCGAGTACCTCGCCGAGATCCGGCCGGAGGCGGGCCTGATGCCATCCGACCTCACGCGGCGTGCGCGATGCCGGTCGATCTGCGGCGAGATGCATTCCGGCTTCGCGTCGATGCGCTCGGCGCTGCCGATGAACCTGCGCGGCGACTACCCGAGCTTTCGCATCTGGTCCCGCGCCCAGGCCGACATCGAGCGCATCTGCACGATCTGGCGCGACTGCTTCGACGATTTCGGCGGCCCGTTCCTGATGGGCGCCGAGCGGACCGTCGCCGACGCCATGTTCGCGCCGGTCTGCACCCGCTTCAAGACCTATCACGTCGCGCTCGACGCTCGCTGCCAAGCCTATTGCGACCTCATCCTCGCGCTGCCCGAGATGGCCGAGTGGACGGAAGCGGCGCTGGCCGAACCGGTCGAGATCGAGGAACTCGAGATGGAGTTCTAGAGCCGATCCCGTTCTCGTGGCTCCAATGCTCGTCATTCCGGATGGAGCGAAGCGGAGATCCGAAACGCGTTTCTCTGGAGGAGGAACCCACGCTTTCGAAGCGCAATAGGTTCCGGGTTCGCCCTCGGTGCCCCGGAATGACAAGGGATTGAAGCGATGGTGTTGGCAGCTCGTCTTTCTCGGCATCAGGTGCGGTGTGCCGCTACACTGTCCGGGAACGGCAGGCCTCGTCGGCGATGTGCACCCGGCGAACCACGAGGCGCGTCGAACCTGGCCTCTCTCGAGCGAAGGACCGCAGGCATCGAAGCCTCGACCGAAAGACCGGGGGTCGGCCGTTGAGGGCGGGGCTGTCGCCTGCCGCCGCCGCGGCCCTCGTCCCTGACGGCGCCCGGGTGATGATCGGCGGCTTCATGGGAGTCGGCTCGCCGCACCGCACGATCCAGGCGCTCGTCGAGCGCGGCGTGCGCGGTCTCACGATCATCGCGAACGACACGGCGCGCCCGGGCGTCGGGATCGGCAAGCTCATCTCCGCCGGCTGCGTGGCTCACGTCGTCGCCTCGCACATCGGCACCAATCCCGAGACGCAGAAGCTGATGCTGGCCGGCATCCTCGGCGTCGACCTCGTGCCGCAGGGGACGCTCGCCGAACAAATCCGCAGCGGCGGGTCGGGCCTGGGCGGCGTCCTCACCAAGACCGGGATCGGGACGCTGGCGGCCGAAGGCAAGCAAATCATCGTCGTCGACGGCGAGGACTACCTGCTCGAGACGGCGGTGAGGGCCGACGTCGCGCTGCTCGCCGCCCGCAGCGCGGACTACAACGGCAACCTCGTCTATTCCCTGACGGCCCGCAACTTCAACCCGCTGATGGCGATGGCCGCCGATTGCGTCATCGCCGAGGCCAACGAGATCGTGCCCTTGGGCGTGCTGGCGCCCGATGCGATCCACACCCCGGGCGTCCTCGTCGACCATCTCGTCGAACGCCCCACGCTGGTCTGATGCCGATGATGGATGCAAGAGACCTGATCGCGCGCCGCATCGCCCTGGAGTTGCACGACAACACCCTCGTCAATCTGGGGATCGGGATGCCGACGCTGGTCGCCAACCACGTGCCCAAGGGCTTGAACGTCTCCTTCCAGTCCGAGAACGGCATCATCGGCTTCGGCCGGCGTCCGCCCGAGGGGATGGAGGACGTGCACCTGACGGACGCGGGCGGGGCTTTCGTCTCGGCGCTGCCGGGCGCGGTCGCCTTCGATTCCGCGACCTCCTTCGCGCTCATCCGCGGCGGCCATCTCGACATGACCGTGCTCGGCGCTCTCCAGGTGGACCGCCTGGGACGGCTGGCGAACTGGGTGATTCCCGGCAAGCTGGTGCCGGGCATGGGCGGCGCGATGGACCTCGTCTCCGGCGCGCGTCGCGTCATCGTCGCGATGAACCACACGCAGAAGGGCGAGCCCAAGATCATCGGCGAATTGACCCTGCCGCCGACCTCGTTGCGCCCTGTGACCCTGATCGTGACCGAGCTGGCCGTGATCGAGCCGTCGGAAGACGGGCTCGTGCTCAAGGAAGTCGCACCGGGCGTCACCGTCGACCAGGTCCGCGCCGCGACCGGCACCGATCTCCTGGTGAAAGGCGACGTGCCGACGATGAACCTTGCGGCACCTTGAATGGTGCGGCACCGGGGAAGCAAGCCTCCTAGGATCGCGCATCCTTGGCGCCGGGGGTGAGTGCCTTGGCCGAGTTCCTTACCTCCGCGCTAGCCTTCTCCGGCTTTGCGACTGGTACCTTCGGCAAGGGAAAGTGCGTCCACGTCTGGAAGAGGCTCTCCGGCCACATCAGCAGCTTGGGCGCGTCGCTTGTCTTCGACATATTCGAACGATCCCTGCGGCAGCGATTTGCTGCGCTGCAACAACTACAGCCTGTGGTGCAAAGCCCACCTCAACTTTGTTAGGGTTCTGAATTCAAAAGGCCGAAGCTTGCTGGTCCGAGAACGAGCGAGGTGCGGCTCGGGCGGGCCGCCCGCGACCCGTTGCCGTGCGCCGACAAGGCCAGGACCTCGCCGAGCCGCGCGAGGTCCGTGGGCGCACCTCGTTCATGCGATGCAATCGGTGCACGCCGCATCGACATCGGCGAGTCCAGCCGCGGACGCGCAGATAGGCCCGATGCGAGGAGCTAGCATGACCAGGGACAACGAGAAGACCTAAGACGTCGCCGTGCTGCCGGGTGATGGGATCGGCAACGCAGTCGGTCGGTCCCAACCTCAGGATGCCTTTGCGCGCTTCCGAGAGGGGTCGCGTCTGGCGGCAGCCGGAGCGGTCGACGGCGGCGCAGGCGCGGCAATCGCCGCCTCCACGGCTTCTTCCCGAGCCCGCGGCGGCGCGACCTTGGGCTCGCTCGACTTTGGCACGTCTACGAAGCGTATCATGCGCGATCCTCGTCGCGGTCGATTCGCCGCGAGGACATCGTACCAGAACGAAGACGGATGCAGGTGTATAACGAAGCCCCGCGACTGTGGCGCATGCGCGCTCGGGAGCGTCGCGGCATCTCCAATAGTTTGATTGCGCCCTTCGTGCGCGCGCATCGCGTCCCGGTGATCAAAAAATGCGCCTTGCCCGTCGAGCGCGTGCGAGCTTTCATGATGCGTCGCCGTGATTCTCGAACAACGGCGAAGACTTCAAGACGCTGAAAGGGCGATCGCGATCCCGCTTGGAGATCTGGTCATGGCAATGCTTTCTTGGCACATCGTCGGGCAGAAAATCTTATGCGTGAACAACGGCCCGTTGCGGTCCGACACCGGGAAGCCGATTGCTGCACCCGAGCTGACGAAGGGTCCCGTCTACACGATCTCGTGCGTTCGCCTTTCCGAACTGGACGGCAGAGGCGTCATCTGCGTGGAAGAAATCAACTTCGACGAAAACAAGTACAGCGGCTACGACGCCGCGCGCTTCGAGCCGGTACGGGCGACGCCCTGAACCCGGCGCCGGAGCAGATCCGCGAACTGGAGGACGCCTGAAGAGAAGCGGTCCTTCTTAGGGCGTCCTGCGGCAAGAAGCACCCACGGCAACCAGGCATCCGTCCATGACAACGCGGTTGAAAGAGCGGCGGAACGCCTTCGCGTCCGCGATGTCGACGTTCGCCGACGCCGATTTCGCGCTTGTCGACGAACGCGTCGATGGCAGGCTTTTATGTCGACGTTCCCTGACTTTGGTCGTTGTTTTTGTCGCCGTACCCTGACTTTGGCAGGGCTGAATGTCAGGTCTCTCGACAGGCACAGCCTCCGTCACGAAGGCAGAACGGGCTGGACGCGAGGCGCGATCTCGGTTTAGTTACCTAGATCATCCGGCGGCGTTTGCCAACTCCAGCGATGCGCTCGGGGCGGCGGCGGCCGATCCCATCCTGCGAGGCTGCCCATGAACATCCACGAGTACCAGGCCAAGGCGGTGCTGCGGCAGTTCGGGGTGCCGGTGCCGCGCGGGGTGCCGGTGCTCAAGGTCGAGGATGCCGAGGCTGCGGCCCGCGAGCTTGGCGGCCCGGTCTGGGTGGTGAAGAGCCAGATCCACGCCGGCGGGCGCGGCAAGGGCACGTTCAAGGAGGCCGCCGCCGGCGGCAAGGGCGGCGTGCGCGTCGTGAAGAGCGTCGAGGCGGTGCAGGAGGCGGTGGGCCAGATGCTGGGCCACACGCTGGTGACGCTGCAGACCGGCGCCGACGGCCGCCAAGTCAACCGCGTCTACGTCGAGGACGGCTCGGCCATCGCCAAGGAGTTCTACCTCTCGATCCTGGTCGATCGCGAGACCAGCCGCGTCGCCTTCGTGGTCTCGACCGAGGGCGGCATGGACATCGAGGAGGTGGCCCATCACCATCCCGAGCGCATCACCACGTTCTCCGTCGATCCGGCGACCGGCGTGCAGCCCCACCACGGCCGCACCGTCGCCAAGGCGCTGGGGCTGGAGGGCGAGCAGGCGCGGCAGGCGGCCAAGATCGTGGCCCAGCTCTACGAGGCCTTCGTCGCCAAGGACATGGCGATGCTGGAGGTCAACCCGCTGATCCTCTCGGCTGAGGGCGAGCTGCGCTGCCTCGACGCCAAGATCTCGTTCGACAGCAACGCGATCTACCGCCACCCCGACGTCGCCGCGCTGCGCGACGAGAGCGAGGAGGACGCCAAGGAGATCGAGGCCTCCAAGTACGACCTCTCCTACGTGACGCTCTCGGGCACCATCGGCTGCATGGTCAACGGCGCCGGGCTCGCCATGGCGACGATGGACATCATCAAGCTCTACGGCCAGGAGCCGGCGAACTTCCTCGACGTCGGCGGCGGCGCCACCAAGGAGAAGGTGACGGCCGCCTTCAAGATCATCACCGCCGACCCCGCGGTGAAGGGCATCCTCGTCAACATCTTCGGCGGCATCATGAAATGCGACATCATCGCGGAGGGCGTCATCGCCGCCGTGAAGGACGTCGGCCTCAAGGTGCCGTTGGTGGTGCGCCTCGAAGGCACCAACGTCGAGGAGGGCAAGGCGATCATCGCGAAGTCGGGGCTCGACGTGATCCCGGCCGACGACCTCGACGACGCCGCGCAGAAGATCGTCGCCGCGATCGCCGCCTGACGCGGGCGGGCTGGCGCGTTAACCTTGTTTCGTTGATCGCACCGCGGCTTCTTCGCGTCCGGCGGGGAGGCCCAATAGGCCGGCATGACTTGTGCCGCTCGGGCTTTCCGCATTCGCCTGTGCCAAATCGCTACGATCCTGGCCGCGAACGGAACGGACGTCGGACAAGCGTGTGATGGCTGCCGTGGTGAAACGCGGTAGAAGCGCCCCGATCTGAGACGATCGTCACGAGATGTCGCCGCGTGATCGGGCGCACCCAAGCAAAATTTGGCTAAAAAACGGTTAAATAGGCGTTGCCTTCACCGAAGCCTCTGTGGAATTAGAGTAGCGGCTTCTGAGTGGGATGTACTGACATGCGTAAGATTGTAACCGCGCTGATTGCCACTTCGGCTCTGGGTTGGATGTTGGCCGGCGCCGGCACTGTCGCCAGTGCTCACAGCTCTCCCCATCACTGCGGGTCCTGCGGGGCGCCCCCCGCACCCACGACCATCTACAAGACCGTTCATCCGCAGCTGTACTCGACCAAGTACCACGACGTGTCGAAGACCCATGTGGTGCACCGCGTGCATCGCATCACGACGATCGTCCGGGTCCAGCCGATCCTCCACATCCACGAGGTGACGCGCGTCCATCACCACACCGTGGTTGCGACCAGCAACGCCTACTTCCACGAGACGGAGCATCTGAGCCCGATCCGCCAGGTGAGCCACAGCGTCCAGAACATCTACGAGTGCGGCTGCCGTCCGTAGCCATGCGGTGAAGCCGGCCGCATCCGTGCGGCCGGGCTACTCGTCCTCGCCGCGGATCCGGTGCCGCCGTGGCCCGACGTTGCCCGCGAAAGGGTGACGGGGCCGCTCGGTGGCCATCGGGTCGTCGCTCTCGATGTCCGTGTCCGCACTTTGCGGTGCGCGAGACGGGGTCGAGGCGGTCACGTCGTCGTCGCCGGGAATCTCCTGCTCGGGCGTGGCCTCCAGGCATGCCG